>JAAOZY010000090.1 GCA_012274205.1 Betaproteobacteria bacterium | reverse complement strand
GACTACTACGGTACGCAGATGCCCCTCAACCAGGTCGCCAACCTGACCCTGCTCGATGCGCGCACCCTCGGCATTGCCCCGTGGGAAAAGAAAATGGGCAGCGTCATCGAGAAGGCGATCCGCGATTCCGATCTGGGGCTGAATCCCGCATCGCAGGGCGATGTCATCCGGGTACCGATGCCGCCGCTGACCGAGGAACGCCGGCGCGAGCTGATCAAGGTGGTCAGGGGGGAAGCCGAGAACGCCAAGGTCGCGGTGAGAAATCTGCGGCGCGACGCCAACCATCACCTCAAGGAACTGCTGAAGCAGAAAGAGGTCTCCGAAGACGACGAGCGCCGGGCGCAGGACGAAGTCCAAAAGCTCACCGACCGGTTCATTGCCGAGATCGACAAGCTGCTGGCGGCGAAAGAAGCCGACCTGATGGCGGTCTGATCCGCGCACGACGACACCGGCACCCTTCATGCCTAAATTTCCGAGCTCGACGCGCGATATCCCGCAGGCACCGGCGATTCCGCGCCACATCGCCATCATCATGGACGGCAATGGACGCTGGGCCAAGCAGCGCATGCTGCCGCGCGCGGCCGGCCACAAACGCGGCGTGGAGATCGTGCGCGAAGCGGTCAAGGCCTGCGTTGCGCGCGGGGTCGAGTACCTGACGCTGTTTGCCTTCAGTTCCGAGAACTGGCGCCGGCCGGCGGAAGAAGTGTCGATGTTGAAAGGCCTGTTCATCATGGCGCTGGAGCGGGAGGCGGAAAAGCTGCACCGCAATGGCGTGCGCCTGCGCGTGGTCGGCGAGCTTGAGCCTTTCGGCAAGAAGGTCACCGACCTGGTCGAGCGCGCCGAAAGGCTCACGGCAACCAATACCAAGATGACGCTCACCATCGCCGCCAACTACGGCGGCCGCTGGGATCTGCTGCAGGCGATGCGGCGCCTGGTCGTGTCCAGGCCGGAGCAGCGCGGCGCATTCACCGAAGAAGAGCTCGCAAGCTGCCTCGCGATGGCCTACGCGCCCGAACCCGACCTGTTCATCCGCACCGGCGGCGAGCAGCGCATCAGCAATTTCCTGCTGTGGCAGCTCGCCTACAGCGAGTTCTATTTCACCGATACGCTCTGGCCCGACTTCGACTCCGCGGCACTGGATCTGGCAATCGCTTCCTACCAGCGGCGCGAGCGCCGCTTCGGCCGCACCAGCGAGCAGCTCGAATCCGCAGCGGGCAGCCCCGCCTCGAAGACGGAGCTGGCCTGAAGTGCCTGCCAGTCGGGGGCATTGAGCGATGCTCAGGACGCGGGTAATTACGGCGCTGGTGCTGCTGGTGCTGTTCCTGTCTGCCCTGTTCGGCCTGCCGCAGCGCGCCTGGGCCGTATTTGCGGGGCTGCTGATGGTCCCGGCTGCGTGGGAGTGGGGTCGGCTGATCAAATTCAGGCACACCGCCTGCGGCCTGTACGTCGTCCTCGTCGCCGCCGCCGGCGCATCGCTGTATCTGCTGGCGCATGACGGCGATCGAGCGTTATTTCAGCACGCCGCCTACATCGGCGCAGGCGCATTCTGGGTCATCGTCGTGCCGCTGTGGCTGTGGCGCTCGTGGTTGCCGCACTCGCGCTGGCTGGCTGCGCTGACCGGCATCGTGCTGCTGGTGCCTACCTGGCTCGCGCTGGTTGAACTGCGCGGCCGGAGTCCGGAGCTGCTGTTGCTGCTGATGGCGGTCGCGTGGATTTCGGACACCGCCGCCTATTTTGCCGGCCGCCGCTTTGGCCGGCACAAGCTCGCGCCGTCAATCAGCCCGGGCAAAACCTGGGAAGGCGTCGCCGGCGCGATGCTCGCGGTGAGCGCCTATGGACTGCTGTGGAGCTACGCTTGGGAGGCCTATTTTCCGCCAGTGCTGCAGTCCATTCGATTCGGCGCTTGCGGCTTGCTTCTGTTCCTGTGGCTGCTCGCCGCGGCCGGGATTTACGGCGACTTGCTCGAATCTGCAGTAAAGCGCAGGGCCGCGGTGAAGGATAGCGGCAGCCTGCTGCCCGGACACGGCGGCGTGCTCGACCGCATCGACGCGCTTACTGCGGTGCTGCCGCTGGCTGCGCTGGTCTATCTGAAATGAGTGCAGCACAGAACCTGTGCGTTCTCGGGGCGACCGGATCCATCGGCCTCAACACCCTGGATGTCGCCGCGCGCCATCCGCAACGTTTTCGCATCTTCGCCCTCAGCGCGAATGAGCGCATGGACGAATTGGCGCAGCTGTGCCTGCGCCATCGACCGCGCTACGCGGTAGTGGCGCAGGCCGCGCAGGCCGACACGCTCGCACGGCGCCTCGCTCCGGGCCTTACCGAAGTCCTGGTCGGGCAGCAGGGCCTGGAGCACATTGCGGCCCACGCACAGACCGATTGCGTCATGGCGGCCATCGTCGGCGCCGCCGGCCTCGTTCCGACGCTGGCGGCAGCGCGCGCCGGCAAGAAGCTGCTGCTTGCGAACAAAGAAGCCCTGGTCATGGCGGGACCGATATTCATGGAAGCCGTGCGCACGCATCATGCGACGCTGCTGCCCATAGACAGCGAGCACAACGCCGTATTCCAGTGCCTGCCCGATTCGTTCGCGGGCGACTTGCGCGGCCACGGCGTGCGGCGCGTGCTGCTGACCGCTTCCGGCGGACCGTTCCGCGATGTGGCGCTGGAGCGCCTGCGTCACGTGACCCCGGACGAAGCCTGCGCCCACCCGAACTGGACCATGGGGCGAAAGATATCGGTTGACTCGGCAACCATGATGAACAAGGCGCTCGAGATCATCGAGGCGCACTGGTTGTTCGGCGCCGCGCCGGAGCAGATCGAGGTGGTGGTGCATCCGCAGAGCGTCGTGCATTCGATGGTGGAGTACGCCGACGGCTCGGTCATCGCGCAGTTGGGCAATCCGGACATGCGCACGCCGATCGCGCATGCACTGGCGTATCCCGAGCGGATAGAGGCGGGCGTCGGCGCGCTCGACCTGTTCCGCATCGGCCGGCTCGATTTCACGGCGCCGGACTTCACGCGCTTTCCGGCGCTGCGCCTGGGCTATCGCGCGCTGAGGGAAGGCGGCACGAGCCCCGCAACGCTGAACGCAGCGAACGAAATTGCGGTAGCTGCGTTTCTGCAGGGGCGCCTGCCATTCCTTGCGATCACCGCGGTGATCGAGGCGGTAATGGACGCGTTGCCCCCGCACCAGCTGGCAAGCCTGGATGACGTGCTCGGCGCCGACGCGGCCGCGCGCAGGCAGGCCGAGCGCCAGCTTGAGACAATGACGGTCAAGCCATGAGCCTGCTGCATACAATTCTTGCCTTCGTGCTTGCCCTCGGGGCGCTGGTGGTCGTGCACGAGTACGGGCATTACCTGGTTGCCCGGCTTTGCGGCATCAAGGTGCTGCGCTTCTCCGTCGGCTTTGGCCCCCCGCTGTGGTCGCGCCGCTTCGGCCGCGACCAGACCGAATGGGTGGTAGCTGCGGTACCGCTGGGCGGCTATGTGAAGATGCTGGACGAGCGCGAGGGCGAAGTGGCGCCGCACGAACTCGACCGCGCCTTCAACAGGAAGAGCGTATGGCGGCGCTGCGCCGTGGTCGTCGCCGGCCCGTTCGCGAATTTCCTGTTCGCGATCCTGCTGTACTGGCTGTTGTTCATGCACGGCGTGCAGGAGGCCCGGCCGATCGTGGCGGCGCCGCCGCCGCACACGCCGGCGGCAAGCGCGGGGTTCGAAGCGGGGGAGACGATACGCGCGATCAACGGCGAGCCGGTCGCGTCCTGGCAGGACGTGCGCTGGCGCATGCTGCAGCTCGCGCTGGAGCACCAGCGCGCGCGCGTGGAAGTGCTCAACCGCAGCAACCAGCTCAACTGGCGCACGATTGACCTGTCGCCGCTCGACACGGAGCAGTTCGAAGGCGACACCCTGGCGCTCATAGGCCTGAAACTCTACCGGCCGCAAATCAAGCCGGTGATCGGCCAGATCGTTCCCGGCGGCGTAGCGGAACGCGCTGGCCTGCAGGCCGGGGATCAGATACTCGCGGCCGATGGCAAACCGGTGCTGTCCTGGGACGATCTGGTGCGCGCCGTGCGCAGCCATGCGGGGAGCGAATTGCGGCTGGTGTTCCAGCGCGGCGAGCAGCGCCGCGAGCTGGCGCTCGTTCCCGAATCCGTGCAGCAGGACGGCTCCGCCATAGGGCGTATCGGCGCGGCGGCGCAGCTCGACCCGAAGGAAATGGCCGCGCTCGTCACCGTGGTGCGCTATGGTGCGGGCGAGGCCCTCGCGCGAGCCGCGCAAAAGACCTGGGACACCTCCGTATTCAGCCTGAAAATGCTCGGCCGGATGATGGTCGGGCAGGTATCGTGGAAAAATCTCAGCGGACCGGTGACCATCGCCGACTATGCAGGCCAATCGGCGCAGCTCGGGCTGGTGTCCTATCTGGGATTTCTGGCGCTGATCAGCATCAGCCTCGGCGTGCTCAATCTGCTGCCGATTCCCTTATTGGATGGGGGGCATTTGATGTATTATACGATCGAAATTTTCAAGGGCAGCCCGGTATCGGACCGGGTAATGGAATTCGGCCAAAAGCTCGGCCTGACCCTGTTGCTGGTTCTGATGGCGTTTGCCTTCTATAACGATATTAACCGCTTGATCTCCGGCTGAACGTGAACATGAGCAGATACCTCGTCGCCGCATGCATCTGCCTGTGGGCCGGACTTGCGCAGGCATTCGATCCGTTTGTGGTGCGCGACATTCGCGTCGAGGGTATCCAGCGCATCGAGGCCGGCACCGTATTCAGCTATCTTCCGGTCAAGGTGGGCGAAACCATGACTGAGGAGAAGGCGGCCACAGCGATCAAGGCCTTGTTCGCCACCGGATTTTTCAAGGATGTGCGCCTGGAAGTCCAGCGCGACGTGCTGATCGTAATGGTCGAAGAGCGCCCGGCCGTGGCGCAGATCGACTTCATCGGCAACAAGGAATTCGACAAGGATGCCCTGCGCAAAGGGCTGCGCGAAGTCGGGCTGACCGAAGGACGGTCTTTCGACAAGGCGCTGCTCGACCAGGCCGAGCAGGAGATCAAACGCCAGTATCTCGCGCGCGGCCGCTACGGCGCGAGCGTGGTTACCACGGTCACCCCGCTCGAGCGCAATCGCGTCGGCGTCAGTTTCTCGATCAATGAGGGCGATGTAACCAAGATTCATGAAATCAACATCATCGGCAACAAGGCGTTCAGGGAAAAGGATCTGCTGCAGCAGTTCGTGCTGCAGCCGCCGGGATGGCTCACCTGGTACACCAAGAACGACCAGTATTCGAAGCAGAAGCTGTCAGGCGACCTGGAGTCCCTGCGCTCGTTCTACCTTAACAACGGCTACCTCGAATTCGCCATCGACTCGACCCAGGTCTCGATAACGCCGGACAAGCGGAACATCTATATCACCGTCAATATCACCGAGGGCGACAAGTACAGCGTCTCGGACGTCAAGCTTGGCGGCGAATTGCTGTTGCCGGAAGCCGAACTGCGCAAGATGATCGAACTGAAGGCCGGCGATACCTTCTCGCGCGAAAAACTCAGCGAGAGCACCAAGAAGATTACCGACCGGCTGGGCAATGAGGGCTATGCCTTCGCCAATGCAAACGCAGTCCCGGAACTGGACAAGGCGGCGAAGCGCGTGGCGCTCACCATCATGATCGACCCGGGCCGGCGGGTGTATGTTCGCCGCGTCAACATATCCGGCAACAACCGCAGCCGCGACGAGGTGATCCGGCGCGAATTGCGGCAGCTCGAGGGTGCCTATTACGACGGCGACAAGATCCAGAAATCCAAGCTGCGACTAGATCGGCTGGGATATTTTACCGACGTCGAGGTCGACACTCCGGCCGTGCCGGGCACCTCCGACCAGGTCGACGTCGATTTCAAGGTAAAGGAAAAGCCCACCGGCGCCATCACCCTGGGCGCGGGCTTTTCCTCGACCGAAAAGCTGATACTGAGCGGTTCGATCACGCAGGAGAACATATTCGGCAGCGGCAAGCACGTCACCGCGAGCCTGAGCACCAGCAAGATCAACCGCAATATCAGCCTGAGCTACACCAATCCGTATTACACCGTCGATGGCGTGAGCCGCGGATTCGACGTGTACGACCGCCGCACCGACGCGTCGCTGCTCGGCCTGGGCTATTACACCACCAGCACCCTCGGCGGCGGCGTGCGCTATGGGGTTCCGCTGACCGAGGTGGACAATCTCGGCTTCGGCCTTGGCCTGGAGAACACCAAGATCGGCGTCGATTCCACCAGCCCGCAGCTCTACCAGGACTTTGTCAGCATATTCGGCAACAATAACACCGGCATCCCAGCGACGATTGGCTGGATCCGCGATCAGCGCGACAGCGCGCTGACGCCGACCCGGGGCACCATGATACGCGCCAATGTGGAGGCGGGGCTGCCAGGCGGCACGCTGAAGTACTACAAGCTGACCGAGCAGGTGCAGTGGTATTACCCGATTTCGCGCACCTATACGCTGCTGCTCAACGGCGAAATCGGGGCGGCCGACGGATTCGGCGGCAAGCCGCTGCCCTTCTACAAGAACTACTACGCGGGCGGCGTGGCCTCCGTTCGCGGTTACGATTCCTACTCCCTCGGTCCGCGCGACTCCACCGATTCCATCATCGGCGGCAACAAGCGCCTGGTCGGGAACGCCGAGTTCATGTTCCCCATGCCCGGCGCCGGTATCGACCGCTCGATGCGCCTGAGCCTGTTCCTGGACGGCGGCCAGGTTTACGGGGCGGACGAAAAGATACGCCTGTCTGAATTGCGCTACTCGACCGGCATGGCGTTCATATGGAATTCTCCGCTGGGACCGTTGCGCCTGAGTTACGGCAAACCGCTTAATGCCAAGGCCGGAGATAGGATACAGCACCTGCAGTTCCAGTTTGGGCAGGTGTTTTGAGGTTCAAGGAGATCAGCTTGAAAAAACTAGCATTATTCGCAATCTGCATTTTGATCAGTGGCAGCGCGGCCGCGGCCGATTTCAAGATCGGATTCGTCAACACCGAGCGGGTATTCCGCGACGCCGCTCCGGCGGTGCGCGCGCAGAAAAAAATCGAGCAGGAATTCGCCAAGCGCGACCAGGACATGCAGAAGATGGCCGAGCAGATCCGCAAGCTGCAGGAAGCGCTGGAGAAGAATTCGGTCACCATGAGCGAATCCGAGCGCCGCAACAAGGAGCGCGAGTTTGGCGAGCTCAACAAGGATTTCCAGCGCAAGCAGCGCGAGTTCCGCGAGGATCTCAACCAGCGGCGCAATGAAGAGCTCGCCGCGGTGCTCGAGCGCGCCAACCGCACCATCAAGGCGATCGCCGAGTCGGAGAAATACGACATCATCTTCCAGGAAGCGGTCTACGCCAGTCCGCGCATCGACATCACCGACAAGGTGATCAAGGCTCTGGACGACAAGCCGGCAGGGAAATAGCCAGCGTCGATGGCTAAGGCTAAGAAATACCGCCTGGCCCAGATCGTCGAACGCTTTGGTGGGAAAATCGAAGGCAACGCGCAGACGCCTGTCAGTCAGGTCGGGACGCTCGAGTCCGCAGGGGCGCAGCACATCAGTTTCCTCGCCCACAGCAAGTACCGCAGCCAGCTTGCGAGTACCGGTGCAGGCGCGGTGATCATCGCCAGCGCGGACCGCGGCCTCACGCGGCTGCCGCGCATAGTCTGTGACGATCCCTACCTGTACTTCGCCAAAGTCTCGCAGCTGTTCAATCCGCCGCCGAAAAGCCGCCCCGGCGTGCACCGCAGCGCGGTGGTCGAGCGCGGCACGCGCGTCCCGGCCAGCGCCAGCATCGGCGCGGGCGCCTATATCGGACGCGGGGTAAAGTTGGGAAAGGACGTGACGATCGGCCCGGGCTGCCATCTCGGCGACGGGGTCGAGCTCGGCGCCGCCAGCCGCCTGGACGCGCATGTGACGATCTATGCCGGCTGCCGGCTCGGGCAGCGCGCGCTGGTGCATGCGGGCGCGGTCATCGGCGCCGACGGCTTCGGCCTTGCGCTGGAGGAGGGGCACTGGAGCAAGATCCCGCAGATCGGCGGCGTGCTCATCGGCGACGATGTCGAAATCGGCGCGAACACCTGCATCGACCGCGGCGCGCTGGACGACACCGTGGTGGAAGACGGAGTCAAACTGGACAACCTGATCCAGGTCGGCCATAACGTGCACATAGGCGCGCACACCGCCATCGCGGGCTGCACCGGCATCGCCGGCAGCACGCGCATAGGCAGGCACTGCATGATCGGCGGCGCCGCTTCCATCGTGGGTCACCTCGACATTGCCGACCGGGTGGTCATCCTGGCTGCCGCGGTGGTCACCAAGTCGATCCGCAAAGCCGGAACCTACAGCGGCCATCCGGCCGAAGACAGCCGCAACTGGGCGCAGCACATGGCTTCGCTGCGCCATGTACACTCTTTGCGCGACCGCTTGCGCGGCGTGGAGCAAAAACTGACAACGCGGGAGAATAAAGCTTGAACATCCAGGATATCCTAGAGTACCTGCCGCATCGCTACCCATTCCTGCTGATCGACCGCGTGATCGAGTGCGAACTGGGCAAGCGCATCCGGGCGCTGAAAAACGTCAGCGTCAACGAGCCCTATTTCAACGGCCATTTTCCGTATTACAAAGTCATGCCCGGGGTACTCATCGTCGAAGCCATGGCGCAGGCGGCGGCGATCCTGTCGTTTCGCACCATGGGGATCAAGCCTGACGACAAGTCGGTGTACTACTTCGCCGGCATCGACCGGGCGCGCTTCAAGAAGCCGGTCATGCCCGGGGACCAGTTGGTGCTCGACGTGAGCATCGAACGCACCGTGCGCAACGTCGTCAAGTATGCCGGCAAGGCCTATGTGGGCGACACGCTGGTCGCCGAGGCCGAACTGCTCTGCACCCTGCGCCCGATATAATGATTCACCCGAGCGCCATCGTTCATACCGGCGCCAGGCTGGGCGGGAACGTCAGCGTCGGCGCCTACAGCATCGTCGGTGAGCATGTGGAGATCGGAAACGACTCCTGGGTCGGCCCGCATGTGGTGATCGAAGGCCATACCCGCATCGGCAAGGGCAACCGCATATTCCAGTTTTCGTCCCTGGGCGCGGTGCCGCAGGACAAGAAATACGCGGGCGAGCCGACGCGGCTGGAAATAGGCGACGGCAACACCATACGCGAATTCTGCACCCTCAATTGCGGCACCGCGCAGGACGCCGGCGTCACGCGCATCGGCAACGAAAACTGGGTCATGGCCTACGTGCATATCGCCCACGACTGCCAGGTCGGCGACCATGCCATCTTCGCCAACAATGCCCAGCTTGCCGGCCACGTGCATGTGGGCGATTACGCCATCCTCGGCGGCTTCACCGGCGTGCACCAGTTCGTGCGCATCGGCGCCCACAGCTTTACCGCCATCGCCACCGTGCTGGTGCATGACCTGCCGCCGTACGTGATGGCGGCCGGAGACGGCGCAAAACCCTACGGGATCAATTCCGAAGGACTGCGCCGGCGCGGCTTTTCCAGTGCGGCGCTGACCGAGATAAAGCGCGCGTACAAGACGCTCTACAAGTCGGGCCTGACGCTCGAGCAGGCGAAAGCGCGGCTGGCTGAACACGCCAAGGCCTGCGCCGAGATCGGCCTGCTTGCCGAATTTCTGCAAAGCTCGACGCGCGGGATAGTGCGCTGAAGTGAGCGCGGCGTCGCCTACTATCGGCATGGTCGCCGGCGAGGCCTCCGGCGACCTGCTGGGCGCGCATTTGATCGCGGCTCTGCGCACGCATCTGCCGGACGCCCGGTTTATCGGCATCGGCGGGCCAAAAATGGAATCGCAGGGCCTGAGCAGCCTGTATCCGATGGAGCGCCTGGCGGTGCGCGGCTATGCCGAGGTACTGCGCCACTATCCCGGCCTGCTGCGCATGCGCCACAATCTGAAGCGCGCCTTGATCGAAGCCCGCCCGCAACTGTTCATAGGCGTGGATGCGCCCGATTTCAATCTCGGCCTCGAAGCCGGCCTCAAGCGCGCCCGCGTGCCTGTGGTGCACTACGTGAGTCCTTCGATCTGGGCCTGGCGCGGCGGCCGCATCCGCGCAATCGCAGGCGCGGTAGACCATGTGCTGACCCTGTTTCCGTTCGAAGCGCAGATCTACGCCAAGGCGGGCATCGCCGCGACCTATGTAGGGCATCCGCTCGCCGACCTGATCCCAGAACAGGATCAGACGGCAAGCACGCGCGCCCAGCTCCGGATCGGGCCCGAGCGCAAGGTGATCGCACTGCTCCCGGGCAGCCGCCAGTCGGAGCTGCGCTACATGGCGGACACATTCATCGCCACGGCCAAGCTGCTGGCGCAGAGGATCGATCAGCCGCTGTTCCTGGTGCCCCTGGTCAGCCGCGAAACGCGCGAAATTTTCGAGTCGGCCCTGTATCGGGCCAACGCCGGCGAGCTGCCTCTCACCATCCTGTTCGGCCACGCGCGCGATGCGCTCGCCGCCGCCGATATCGCGCTGGTGGCCAGTGGCACCGCCACGCTGGAGGCGGCGCTGCTGAAGAAACCCATGGTGATCACCTACAAGATGGCTGAAGCCAGCTGGCTGCTGATGCGGCGCATGGGCTATCTGCCCTATATCGGCCTGCCCAATGTCCTGGCAGGGGAGTTCTTGGTGCCGGAGCTGCTGCAGCACGATGCCACCGCGGAGAATCTGGCGCAGGCCCTGCACAACGCGCTCGGCGACAGCGTGGTGCGCGCGCGCCTGCCGCAGCGCTTCGCCGCCATTCACCGCGAGCTGAAGCGCAACACCGCGGAACAGGCGGCGAGGGCGGTGCTGCCTTTTCTCGCACCCGCGGCGGCATGAGCTGGTCAACATGACTGTGGCGATCGCCAACCTGGTTTGCGGCGTGGACGAAGCGGGGCGGGGACCGCTAGCGGGTCCGGTCTATGCCGCTGCGGTAATCCTCGATCCGGGTTCGCCCATCGCCGGTCTGGCCGATTCCAAGGCCCTGTCCGCGCCGCGGCGGGCGCAATTGGCCGAGCAGATTCACCGTCACGCGCTCGCCTGGGCGGTTGCATCGGCCTCGGTGACCGAGATCGATGCCATCAATATCCTGCAGGCAAGCTTGCTCGCGATGCGCCGCGCGGTGGAACTGCTCTGCGCCGTCCCGACGGAGGTGCTGGTCGACGGCAAGCACTGTCCGGCGATCCGCTATCCGGTCAGGGCCATCGTCAGGGGGGACAGCACGATCGCGGCGATTTCTGCGGCATCGATACTGGCCAAGACCGCGCGCGACGCGGAGATGCTGCGGCTGCATCAGCTCTATCCGGCATATGGCCTGGACCGGCACAAAGGCTATCCGACGGTCGATCATCTGGCCGCGCTGGAACGCCATGGCGTGTCCGAAATTCATCGCCGCAGCTACGCTCCGGTACGCAGGCTGCTGCAGGGCTGAACGCAGGTGCGCGAACGGGAACAGAAGCTGATTCGGTCGCGCGAGAATCCGCGCTTCAAACTGCTGCGCCAGCTCGCCACCTCGACGCGCGAGCGGCGCAAGGCGCAGCTGGCGCTGCTCGATGGCGTGCACCTGATCGCCGCCTATTGCGCCGCAGGCGGCGTGCCCGAGCAGTTGATCCTGCGTGAAAGCGCGGCGGCCAATGAGGAAGCCGCCGCGCTGGCGGCAGGCGTCGATGCGCATACGCTGCTGGTACTTGGCGATCCGCTATTCAACGAGATCGCCCAGGTGTCGACTCCGACCGGCATCGTCGCACTCATACGCACGCCCAGTCCCGGCGCCCTGCCGCCGGTGATCGAGCATTGCGTCATGCTGGAGAACATACAGGATGCGGGGAATCTGGGTTCCATCCTGCGCAGCAGCGCGGCGGCCGGCATACGCACCGTCCTGCTGTCCCGCGGCTGCGCCTTCGCCTGGTCGTCCAAAGTGCTGCGCGCCGGCATGGGCGCGCATTTCAACCTCGATATTTTCGACAACGTCGATCTCGCCGCGGCTGCAGAGCGGCTGTCGGGGCGCCTGATCTGTACCAGCGGCAGTGCGCGAAAATCCCTTTTCCAGGCCGATCTGCGCGGGCCGCTTGCCTGGGTATTCGGCAACGAAGGCGCGGGTGTAAGCGCGCAACTGAGCGCTTTGTCCGCCGAGCAGCTGTCCATCCCAATGCCCGGAAAATCCGAATCGCTCAACGTCGCGGCGGCGGCGGCGATCTGCCTGTTCGAGCAGGTGCGCCAGAGTATCTAGAGACCGCACTAGCTCTTGCTGCGCGAACGCATCAGGCGCTGCTTCTCCCGGTCCCAGTCGCGCTGTTTTTCGGTTTCGCGCTTGTCGTGCTGCTTCTTGCCGCGGGCGAGTCCGATGTCGATCTTGATTCTCCCGTTCTTGTAGTGCATGTCGAGCGGCACCAAGGTGTAGCCGGCGCGCTCCACCTTGCCGATCAGGTGCTGGATTTCCTTGCCATGGAGCAGGAGCTTGCGCGTGCGCACCGGATCGGGATTCACGTGGGTGGAGGCCGTCGGCAGAGCGCTGATGTGCCCGCCCACCATGTAAATTTCCGCGCCGCGGATCAGGACGTAGGCGTCCTTGAGCTGCACCCGCCCCGCGCGTATGGCTTTGGCCTCCCAGCCTTCGAGCACCAGCCCGGCTTCATAGCGCTCCTCGATGAAGTAGTCATGGAAGGCTTTTTTGTTCTGGGCGATTTTCATGGGAACAGTATTGATACAATCGGTCAATTTTAACAGTTGCGTCCCGCCCTCATGGCCATGGTCGAAAAATCGGTTCTGATCGGACACAGCGCGGCCCAGATGTACGCGCTGGTCGCGGATGTGAACGCCTATCCGCAATTCCTGCCCTGGTGCAGTGGCACCGAGGTGCGCCAGATCGACGCCGGGAAGGCCGCGGCAACACTGCATGTCAATTATCACGGCTTGCGCCTGCATTTCACCACCGAGAACCGGATGGAGAAGGGCGCATTGATCGACATGAAGCTGGTGCACGGCCCGTTCAAGCACCTGGACGGCTACTGGCGCTTCATCCCGCTGTCCGAAGCCGCCTGCAAGATCGAATTCCGGCTTAGTTACGAACTCTCGGGCAAGCTGGTGGAAAAGATCGCGGGGCCGGTGTTCAACCACATCGCGAATACTCTGGTCGAAGTCTTCGTCAAACGCGCCGTGATTCTCTACGGAGCGGGATAGCCATGCGCATCGAAGTGGTCTATGCGCTGGCGCAAACGCAGGAACGGGCGCTGCTCGAGCTTGCTCCCGGCAGCACCGTGCGCGACGCCATTCACGCCAGCGGCTTGCTGCAGCGCCTGCCGCAGCTGGAGCTGGCCCGCGTCGGGGTCTGGGGACGGACGGTCGGGCCTGATACGAAGCTGCGCGATCGCGACCGGGTGGAAGTCTACCGGCCTTTGACCACCGACCCGAAGGAAGTCAGGCGCAGGCGCGCGGCGAAAGCCCGCAAATAAGCTTCACTTGCACGCGTCGGCGGCTTCCTGGCGCGCCTGCGCCGCGGCGCGCGCTATTTCCGCATCGCTCAGGAAGGCGCGTTCCCCCTTTTCGTCGATGCGCGTCTGCCGTCCACCCAGTTCCAGATTGGCCAGTGCGGCCTTTGCGCGCTTGCAATTTTCCGCCCGGTCGCGCACTTCAGTCTCTTTTTGGGCCTGTTCCTGCTCCGTCTTGGTCTCCTCGGCCTGGCGCTTGCGGAACGCCTGTTCCTGTTCGGCCACGCTCTTGGGCCCGGTCTTGGCCGTGTCCTTCTGCGCCCCGTCCTTGGGAGCGCTGGCCGCGGGCGCGCTTGCCGGCTGGGCAGGGGTGCGCAGCTTTTCCGTCTTGACGTTACCCGGCGGGGGCTTGTCCGAATAGTGTATTTTCCCGTTCGAATCCACCCACTTGTACATCTGCGCGGCAGCCGGAAGAGCAAGGCACAGCGTCAGCCCGATAGTCATCCAAAGTCGTTTCATGCGCTTATGCCTTCTATTTGCTCAATTACTTCAAAAATAACGGCTTTCCGCCACCGCGTCAATTGTAGTTAACGCGGCAGCGCGGTTCCGGTTTCAGGCGCCCTCATTTGCCGGCCTTCCGGACCCGCGTATAATGCGACTTTGCGGCCAGGAGTTTTGCTATGCGCGTCATTCAAAAAGCGCTGACCTTCGATGATGTCCTGCTGGTTCCCGCCCATTCCACCGTCCTTCCACGCGACGTTTCCCTGAAGACCCGGCTGACGCGCAGGATCAGCCTCAGCATACCCCTGGTATCGGCTGCGATGGACACGGTGACCGAAGCGCGACTGGCAATTGCGATAGCGCAGGAAGGCGGCATCGGCATCATCCACAAGAACCTCAATCCGAAGGCGCAGGCGGCCGAGGTGCTGAAGGTCAAGCGCTTCGAGTCGGGCGTGCTGCGCGATCCGATGACCGTCACCCCGGATATCACGGTGCGCGAGCTGCTAGAGCTGACCCAGCAGTACCGCGTATCGGGCTTCCCGGTGATCGACCAGGGCAAAGTGGTCGGCGTTGTAACCAATCGCGACTACCGTTTCGAGACCAACCTCGACGCGCCGGTGAGCGCGATCATGACGCCGCGCGAGCGCCTGATCTACGTGAAGGAGGGCGCCAGCGCCGAGGAAGCGCGCGCGCTGCTGCACAAGTACCGCCTCGAGCGCGTGCTGGTGGTCAATGACAGTTTTGCACTGCGCGGCCTGGTGACGGTGAAAGACATACTGAAGGCGACCGAGCATCCATTCGCGAGCAAGGACGAACAGGGCAAGCTGCGCGTCGGCGCGGCCGTGGGCGTGGGCGAGGGCACGGAGGAGCGCATCGAGCACCTGGTCGAGGCCGGCGCCGACGTCATCGTGGTCGATACCGCCCACGGGCATGCGCAGGGCGTGCTCGAGCGGGTGCAATGGGTCAAGCGCCATTTTCCGGACGTCGAGGTAATCGGCGGCAATATCGCCACGAGTTCGGGTGCGAAGGCGCTGGTCGATCACGGCGCCGACGGCGTCAAGGTCGGCATCGGCCCCGGCTCCATCTGCACCACCCGGGTCGTCGCCGGCGTGGGCGTTCCGCAGGTCACCGCGGTGCAGAACGTGCACCTCGCGCTGAAGGATAGCGGTGTCCCGCTGATTGCCGACGGCGGCGTGCGCTATTCGGGCGATGTCGCCAAAGCGGTTGCCGCCGGGGCCGACGCGGTGATGATGGGCAGCATATTCGCGGGCACCGAGGAAGCGCCGGGCGAGACCATTCTCTATCAGGGGCGCTCCTACAAGCTCTACCGCGGCATGGGATCCCTGAGCGCGATGCAGGAGGGCGCCGCCGACCGCTATTTCCAGGATCCCGCCAACAATGCCGACAAGCTCGTAGCCGAAGGCATCGAAGGGCGCGTTCCCTACAAAGGCAGCGTCGTCAGCATCATCTTCCAGATGGTGGGCGGCCTGCGTGCGAGCATGGGCTACTGCGGTTGCGCCACCATCGAGGACATGCGCACCAGGACGGAGTTCGTGGAAATCACCTCGGCCGGCATGCGCGAGTCGCATGTGCACGATGTGCAGATCGTGAAAGAGGCGCCCAATTATCAAATAGAATAGGGCCGCCGTGTACGGGGGCCTGCCAAAAAACCGGAGGCCGATCGTGCCTGGAACGGCGCGACCGGCCTCTAATTTATTGAAAGCCAGAAGATGCACCAGAAGATTCTCATCCTCGATTTCGGCGCCCAGTACACGCAATTGATCGCGCGGCGCGTGCGCGAAGCGCGGGTCTACTGCGAAATCCATCCCTACGACGTCAGCGAGCAGTTCGTGCGCGAGTTCGGCGCCAGCGGCGTGATCCTTTCCGGCAGCCATATGTCGGTGACCGAGGATGCATCCGCGCGCGCGCCGCGAGCGGTGTTCGAGCTGGGGGTGCCGGTGCTGGGCATCTGTTACGGCATGCAGACCATGGCGGGGCAACTCGGCGGCAGGGTCGAGGCGGGCAAAGTGCGCGAATTCGGCTATGCCGAGGTGCGTGCGCGCGGCCATACGCGGCTGTTCGATGGCATCGAGGATTTCCGCACGCCCGAGGGGCACGGCATGCTCAAGGTGTGGATGAGCCACGGCGACAAGGTGACCGAGATGCCGCCGGGCTTCAAGCTCATGGCCTCGACCGAGGCCTGTCCGATCGCGGCCATGGCCGACGAAGCGCGCCGCTTCTATGCAGTGCAGTTCCATCCGGAGGTCACGCACACGCTCCAGGGCGCGGCGATGCTCAGGCGCTTTGTCAACGGCATCTGCGGCTGCGCCGGCGACTGGAACATGCCCGATTACGCATCGGAGGCCATTGCGAGAATTCGCGAGCAGGTGGGCACGGACGAGGTGATCCTCGGACTTTCCGGCGGAGTCGATTCCTCGGTGGCCGCCGCGCTGATCCATCGCGCCATCGGCAAACAACTCACCTGCGTGTTCGTCGATCACGGGCTGCTGCGCCTGAACGAAGCCGAGCAGGTGATGGCGACCTTTGCGCGCAGCCTCGGCGTCAAGGTGATCCACATCGACGACAGCGCCAGCTTCATGGGCAAGCTCGCCGGTGTCGCCGACCCGGAACAAAAACGCAGGATCATCGGCCGCGAGTTCGTCGAAGTATTCCAGCGCGAAGCGGCGAAAATCAAGAACGCCAAATGGCTGGCGCAAGGCACCATCTACCCCGACGTGATCGAGTCGGCCGGCGCCAAGTCGAAGAAGGCGACCAACATCAAGTCGCATCACAACGTCGGCGGCCTGCCCGATACCCTGCACCTGAAGCTGCTCGAGCCGCTGCGCGAGCTGTTCAAGGACGAGGTGCGCGAACTGGGTGTCGCACTGGGCCTGCCACACGACATGGTCTACCGGCATCCGTTCCCGGGGCCGGGGCTGGGGGTGCGCATCCTGGGCGAGGTGAAAAAGGAGTATGCCGACCTGCTGCGCCGCGCCGACGCCATCTTCATCGAGGAGCTGCACGCGGCGCGCGATGCGGAGGGGCGCAGCTGGTATGACGCCACCTCGCAGGCGTTTGCGGTGTTCCTGCCGGTGAAAGCGGTGGGCGTGATGGGTGACGGCCGCACCTACGAGTACGTGGTGGCGCTACGGGCGGTGCAGACGCAGGACTTCATGACTGCGCACTGGGCGCACCTGCCGCACGAGTTGCTGGGCAAGGTGTCGAACCGCATCATCAACGAGGTGCGCGGCATCAATCGCGTGGTCTACGACATTTGCGGCAAACCGCCGGCGACGATAGAGTGGGAATAGCCGCGCGCAGAGCGCAGCGGCGACAACAGGACCGGCGATAAATCCGTGGCTGAGGACGAAGCATTCATGCAGGCTGCGCTGGAGCAGGCGGGCCGGGCGCAAGCCGCGGGCGAAGTCCCGGTCGGCGCGGTCGTCGTGAAAGACGGGGTAGTTGTCGGCGCCGGCTTCAATGCGCCGATCAGCCGCCACGACCCCTCGGCGCCTG
>JAAOZY010000089.1 GCA_012274205.1 Betaproteobacteria bacterium | reverse complement strand
GCGCCGAGGCCGCGCTCGAATGGGGCCACGCGGTGCACGCGGAGCCTGCCGGCCTCGAGCCCGGCCGTCCCTACTGGTACCGCGTCAGCGCCGGCGATGCGCAAAGCCCGATCGGGCGCACGCGCACCGCGCCCGCCGCCGCTGCCGCGCCGGCGCGGCTGCGCTTCGCCTTCGCCTCGTGCCAACAGTACGAGCAGGGCTATTACGGCGCCTACCGGCACATCGTCGCCGACGCGCCCGACTTCATCGTGTTCCTCGGCGACTACATCTACGAATCGTCCTGGGGGCGCAATCATGTGCGCAAGCACAGCGGCGGCGAGCCCTACACGCTCGAGGACTATCGCGCGCGCTATGCGCTGTACAAATCCGATCCGGACCTGCAGATGGCGCACCGCGACTGCCCCTGGATCGTGACCTGGGACGATCACGAAGTCGACAACGACTACGCCAACGACCAGTCCGAGGACGGCATGCCGGTGGAGCGTTTCCTCGCGCGCCGCGCCGCCGCCTACCGCGCCTACTACGAGCACATGCCGCTGCCGGCACGCATGCGTCCAGGCGCAGCCGGCATGCGCATCTACACCCGCTTCGACTGGGGCCGGCTCGCCAGCTTTTACCTGCTCGACGACCGCCAGTACCGCTCGCACGAGGTCTGCTCCAGGCGCGCGGGCGGGGGCGGCAGCAACGTCGTCGACGTGGCCGAGTGCGCGCCGCTCGCCGACCAGTCGCGCACCATGCTCGGCGCCGCGCAGGAAGCCTGGCTCGATGCGGGCCTCGCCGCGGCGCGCGGCGACTGGAACCTGATCGCGCAGCAGACGCTGATGGCGCAGCTCGACCGCAAGCCGGGCGCGGGCAAGAGCGTCTGGACCGACGGCTGGGACGGCTACCCGGCCGCGCGGGCGCGCCTGCTCGAATCGGTGGCTGCGCGCAGGCCGGCGAATCCGGTGGTGATCGGCGGCGACGTGCATTCGCACTGGGTCGCCGAGCTCAAGCCGGATTTCGACGACCCGCAATCGCCGGTGGTGGCGAGCGAATTCTGCGGCACCTCGATCACCTCGCAGGGTCCGTCGCAGAAGTATGTCGAGGCGGCGCTGGCCGAGAACCCGCACCTCAAATACGGCCGCGGCGACAAGCGCGGCTACGTGCGTGTCGACATCGGCGCGCAGCAGCTCCAGGCGGACCTGCGCGCGATGGATTCGGTGCAGAGCGCAGACGCCGCCTGCAGCACGCTCGCGAGCTACATCGTCGAACACGGCAGGCCGAGCCCGCAAAAGGCCTGAGCGCGCCCGGAAACGCATCCCCGGGCAGAGGATCGCCAGGATCTGCGCCGGCACCGCCCGATTGCCCGGAAACCGGCGTCCTTACTGCCTCTGCGCCCGATCTAGCCCAACGCCAGCGCCATCACGCCGAAGGCGATGCAGGCCGCACCGAGGATGCGCGGCAGGCGGTCGCCTTCGCCCAGCAGCTGGCCGCCGATGAGCGCGGCGAACAGCATCGACACTTCGCGCGCCGGCGCCACGTGCGACAGCGGCGCCGTCTGCATCGCGAACAGCACCAGCACATAGCTGATCGGGCTCAGCAGCGCCACCGCGAGCGCGTATTTCCACTGCGTGCGCCACAGCGCCGCGGCGGTGGCGCGGTCGGCGAGCAGCGGCGGCACGAGCAGAAACAGGCGCACGAAATTGCCGAAGTAGTCGACCAGGATAGGCGACATCAGCACCACCTTCACCGCGTAACCGTCCACCACCGTGTAGGTCGCGATCAGCACCCCGGTGGCAAGGCCGTAGGCCATGCCGGTGAGCACGCGCGCCTTCTTCACCGGGTCGAGCGCGGCGCGGAACAGCCCCGGGCCGCCTGCGATCAGGAACACGCCGCCCACCACTGCGGCGACGCCGAACGCTCCCAGCGGCGTGAGCTGCTCGCCGAGCAGGAACAGCGCCACCAGCGAGGACAGCAGCGGGCCCGAGCCGCGCGCGAGCGGATATACCACCGTCAGGTCCGACTTGCGGTAGCCGCGCAGCAGGATGACGTAGTAGAACACATGCACCACGCCGCTCGCCGACACCAGCGCCCATTCCCTGGCGCCCCACAGCGGCACTGTGCCCCAGCCCAGCCACAGGCCCAGCGGCGCCCACAGCAGCATCATCAGCAGCGCGGTGAACGCGACGAAACGCACGTCGCCGCCGGCTTTCTTGGCCGCGATGTTCCAGATCGCGTGGATCAGCCCGGCGAGGACCACCAGCGCGAGCGCGGTCGCGCTCATGCGCCGCGCCCGATGCGTGCGATGGGGAAGGATCTGTCTGTCATGAAGATTCCGTTTTGCGCCATGATACTGGCAAGCGGCGGGCGTTGGCGTAGAGGCGTATTCTTCAAACTCCGCCGGAAAAAAAGGATAGCGCCATGAGCGTGTTCGAACACAAGATCGCGATCGTGACCGGCGGGGCCTCGGGCATCGGGCGCGCCCTCGCGCGCGAGCTGGCCGCGCGCGGCGCCGAGGTGCTGCTGGCCGACGTCCAGATCGACGCCGCGCTCGGTGTCGCCGCGGAGATCACCGCCTCGGGCGGCAAGGCTGCGGCGCATTATCTCGATGTGAGCGACGGCGAATCGGTGCAGCGCCTGGTCGCGCGCGTCGCCGCCGAAAAGGGGCGCCTGGACTATATGTTCAACAACGCGGGCATCGCCGTCTTCGGCGAATTCCGCGACCTCGCGACCGCGGACTGGAAGCGCATGCTCGACATCAATGTGAACGGCGTGTTCGCCGGCACGGCCGCGGCCTATGCGCTGATGATCCGCCAGGGCTCGGGTCACATCGTGAACACGGCGAGCGTGGCCGGCCTGATTCCTTCGCCGGGACTCACCGCGTATTGCGCCTCCAAGCACGCCGTCGTCGGGCTCTCGACCTCGCTGCGCGCCGAGGCGGCCGGCTACGGCGTCAAGGTCAGCGCCATCTGTCCCGGATTCATCAGGACGCCCCTGTTCGACAGCAAGTCGGTGGGCCTGCCGAAGGAGAGCAAATCGAAGGCGGCGGCGTACAGGATCGCCATGGCGCCCGAGGAATGCGCAGCCCGCGCGCTCGACGGGGTGGCGAAGAACAAGGCCATCATTGCGATAACCGGCCACGCCAGAGCGATGTGGGCGCTGAACCGCTTTTTCCCCGGAATCATGGGCGCCGGCTGCCGCCGCATGGCCGAAAAAATGCACCTTGAGCGCGTCGAAGTGGCGGACTCATGAATGCATCCGAGTTCGACGTTGTGGTCTTCGGCGCCACCAGTTTCGTCGGCAAGCTGGTCTGCCGCTACCTGAGCGAGCGCCATGGCGCGGCGGGCGCGCTGAAATGGGCCGCCGCGGCACGCTCGCAGGCGAAACTCGAAGCGCTGCGCGGCGAACTCGGCCCGGCCGCGGCCGGGTTGGCGCTGCTCGTCGCCGATGCCGGCGACGCGGCCTCGCTGCGGGCGATGTGCAGCCGCGCCCGCGTCGTCGTCTCCAGCGTCGGCCCCTACGCGCTCTACGGCGAGCCGCTGGTGAAGCTGTGCGCGCACAGCGGCACCGACTATTGCGACCTGAGCGGCGAAGTGCAGTGGATACGCCGCATGATCGAACGCTACCAACCCGCGGCGCAGGCGAGCGGCGCGCGCATCGTGCACTGCTGCGGCTTCGACTCGATTCCCTCCGACCTCGGCGTGATGTTCCTGCAGCAGGAAGCGCAGCGCCGCTTCGGCGCGCCCTGCCGCTGCGTGAAAATGCGCGTGAAAGCGATGCGCGGCGGCGCCTCGGGCGGCACCGTCGCGAGCCTGCTCAACGTCGTCAGGGAGGCGGCGGCGAATCCGGTGCTGCGCAAGGAACTGGCGAACCCTTACTCGCTGTGCGGCGCGGCGGCGGGCACGGGCGTGCGCCAGCCGAGCGTGAACGCGGCCTGCTGGGACCAGGACTTCGGCGCCTGGTGCGCGCCCTTCGTGATGGCGGCGATCAACACGCGCATCGTGCACCGCTCCAACGCGCTGCAGGCGCAGGCCTGGGGCGCGGACTTCCGCTACGACGAGGCGATGCTCACCGGGCGCGGCGCCCGCGGCCGCTTCGCCGCGCTCGGCATCAGCGCGGGACTGGCCGGGTTCATGCTCGGCGCGGCGCTGCCGCCCGCGCGCTGGATGCTCCAGCGTTTCGTGCTGCCCGCCCCGGGCGAAGGGCCGAGCCCGCAGGCGCAGCGCGCCGGTTTTTTCGACCTGCGCTTCTTCGGCGCCACCGCCGATGGCCAGGTCCTGCGCGCCAAGGTCAGCGGCGACCGCGATCCGGGTTACGGCTCGACTTCGAAAATGCTCGGCGAAGCCGGCGCCTGCCTCGCGCTGGATGTGCCAAAATCCGCG
>JAAOZY010000088.1 GCA_012274205.1 Betaproteobacteria bacterium | reverse complement strand
GTCACCGGCGCCGCCGGCCAAATCGGCTACAGCATCCTGTTCCGCATTGCCGCCGGCGACATGCTCGGTCCGGACCAGCCGGTTATCCTGCAAATGCTGGAAATTCCCGACGAGAAGGCGCAAAAAGCGCTGACCGGCGTGATGATGGAACTCAACGACTGCGCGTTTCCGTTGCTGGCGGGAATGAGCGCCGCCTCTGACCCGATGGTCGCGTTCAAGGACGCCGATTACGCCATCCTCGTCGGTGCGCGCCCGCGCACCGCAGGCATGGAGCGCAAAGACCTGCTCGAGGCGAACGGCGCGATCTTCGTGCCGCAGGGCAAGGCGCTTGACGCGGTTGCGAGCCGCAAGGTCAAGGTGCTGGTCGTCGGCAACCCGGCCAACACCAACGCGCTGATCGCGCTGAAGAATGCGCCCAGCCTGTCGCCCAGGCAGTTCACCGGCATGATGCGCCTCGACCACAACCGTTTGCTGTCGCAGATCGGCGCGAAAATCGCGAAGCCGGTCACCAGCCTGCGCAAGGCACTGGTCTGGGGCAATCATTCAGCCACGCAATACCCCGATGTGTTCCAGATGGAAGCCGACGGCAAAAAAGTGTGGCCGATGATCAACGATCAGGCCTGGCTGGAAACCAATTTGATTCCGACCGTGCAAAAGCGCGGCGCGGCCATCATCGCGGCGCGCGGCCTGTCTTCGGCCGCGAGCGCGGCGAGTGCGGCCATCGACCACATGCGCGATTGGGCCATGGGAACGCCCGAGGGTGACTGGATCTCGATGGGCATCCCCGCCGACGGCAGCTACGGCATTGCGGAAGGCGTGATCTACGGCCAACCCGTCACCTGCAAGAACGGCGAGTTCAGCATCGTCAAGGGCATAGAGATCAGCGCGTTTGCCCGCACGCGCATGGACGCCACGCTCAAGGAACTGCATGAAGAGCGCGACGGCGTGAAGCATCTGCTGGGCTGAGACAAGGCCAGCATGGCGACGCCCTGGTCCGGAAGGCACATGACACCTTTCCGGATCAGAGCGCGCAAGCTGCCCCGGCAGTCACGCTCAGGCTGCGCGTGAGCTCGCCGGCGCATCCCGGCGTCGCCCTGTTCAAGGGCGAGAAGCCGTTTCCCATCATCCCCGGCTGCGATCACTATGCCGGCAGTGAAAAACTCATGCTGCGGGCGCTGGCGCTGCAGGACAGCATCGGCCCCGTGTTCGACCTTACCTGCGACTGCGAGGACGGGGCGCAGGCGGGACGCGAAAAAGAGCACGCAGAAATGGTGGTGCGCGTGCTCAACGGCCCCGCCAACAAGCGAAAAATGGCCGGCGTGCGCATCCACGACCCCGGCCATGCGCACTGGAAGCAGGACCTCGACATCCTCGTCGGCGGCGCCGGCGAGCTGCTCTCGCATATCACCTTGCCCAAAGCGACCGGCGCCAGGCAGGTGTCCGAGGCGATCATCTATATCCAGCGCCTGGCCGCGCAGCAGCGCATCGCGCGCCAGATCCCGATCCACGTGCTGGTCGAAACGCACGGCGCGCTGCGCGAAGTCTGGGACATCGCCGCACTGCCCTGGATGCAGTCGATCGCCTTCGGGCTGATGGATTTTGTCTCCGACCACCATGGGGCGCTGGGCGCAGCGGCCATGCGCAGCCCCGGCCAGTTCGAGCACAGGCTGGTGGTGCGCGCCAAGGCGGAAATCGTCGCAGCGGCGCTCGCCAACGGCATCGTGCCCGCGCACAATGTGACCCTCGAATTGAAAGACACGGCCTTGATCCACAACGACGCCCGCCGCGCCCGCAGCGAATTCGGCTTTCTGCGCATGTGGTCGATCTATCCGGCCCAGATTCAGCCCATCGTCGACGCGATGAAGCCCGACCACTCCGAGGTCGGCAAGGGCGCCGCCATCCTGCTCGCAGCGCAGGCGGCCGACTGGGGCCCGATCCAGTATGCTGGCGAATTGCACGATCGCGCCACTTACCGCTACTACTGGGAACTGCTGCAGAAGGCGAAGATCACCGGCGTCGCGATTCCGCCCGAGGCAGACCAGGCGTTTTTCAGTTAGCTTCCGGCCGGCGCACTGTGTCGCCGCGGCGACAGCGGTGCTCGCGGTTAAGGCGCTAGCATTTGACCTGCATTAAAGTGGCGCCTGGGCGCTGGTTTTAGACTTTCGCCTGGATCGGGCGGCAGAGCAGGCGCTACGGCCCCCGGATCGGGGGCGCTTGGGGGGCACCCCCTCTTTTGCATCAGTCTGGAAAGGTCGATATGGCAAAGCAGATGTCAGCAGGGGCCAGGTTCCGCGCCGCGCTCAAGGAGGAACGGCCGCTGCAGGTGATCGGCGCGATCAACGCCTACCATGCGCGCCTCGCCCAGCGCAGCGGCTACAAGGCGATCTACCTGTCCGGCGGCGGCGTGGCGGCGGGCTCGCTCGGCCTGCCCGACCTCGGCATCAGCAATCTCGACGACGTGCTCACCGACGTGCGCCGCATCACCGACGTGTGCGCGCTGCCGCTGCTGGTCGACGTCGACACCGGCTTCGGCTCGAGCGCGTTCAACGTCGCGCGCACGGTCAAATCGCTGGTCAAGTTCGGCGCCGGTGCAATGCACATCGAGGACCAGGTCGGCGCCAAACGCTGCGGCCACCGGCCCAACAAGGAACTGGTGTCGAAACAGGAAATGGTCGATCGCATCAAGGCCGCGGTCGACGCCAGGACCGACCCGGATTTCTTCATCATGGCGCGCACCGACGCGCTCGCGGTGGAGGGCCTGGAGGCCGCCATCGAGCGCGCCGTCGCCTGCGTCGAGGCCGGCGCCGACGGCATTTTTCCCGAGGCCATGACCGAACTCGCCATGTACCGCCAGTTCGCCGCGGCGGTGAAAGTGCCGGTGCTGGCCAACATCACCGAATTCGGCGCGACGCCGCTATTCACGCTGGAAGAGCTGCGCTCGGCCGATGTCGCCATTGCACTCTATCCGCTATCGGCGTTCCGCGCGATGAACCAGGCCGCGCTCGCGGTGTACCAGGCGGTGCGTCGCGACGGCACGCAGAAGAACGTGGTCGAGACCATGCAGACGCGCAACGACCTGTACGACTACCTCGACTATCACTCGT
>JAAOZY010000087.1 GCA_012274205.1 Betaproteobacteria bacterium | reverse complement strand
CCCTTGTACAGCGTATAGGGATCGGGCACATGGCCCCACAGGAAGAAGCCGACGTGGCCGGCGGGTTCCAGGGAGGTGTCGATTTCGCCCCCGGCGAGCAGCGCTTTGACCTGGGACGCAACGCGGATGGTGCGGCCGTCATCGCAATAGTAGAGCGGCTTGATCCCGAACGGATCGCGCGCCAGAAAGAGCCCTTGTTTGCTTTCGTCCCAGATGGCGAATGCATACATGCCGCGGAGCGCGTCGACCATGGCCGTGCCACGCTCCGCATAGAGGTGAAGCAGCACTTCGGTATCGCTGGTGGAGCGAAAGCGAACGCCTCTTCCCTCGAGTACGCGGCGTAGCTCGCGGTAGTTGTAGATTTCCCCGTTGAACGTGATACGAAAACGGCCGCAGTCGGTCGCCATGGGCTGCGCGCCGGCGTCGCTGAGATCGATAATGCTCAAACGCCGGTGGGCAAGACCGACACGCCTGTCGGCTGAAATCCAGAGTCCCGCGCCGTCCGGGCCGCGATTGATCATCGCGTCGCGGATACGGAGCAATTCGGCTGTATCGACGGCAGCGGCCGCGTGATCGTAGGCGAATATGCTCGCTATGCCGCACATGGTTTACGCTGTCGCGAAGTGCCCAGTGGCACCTTGTAGACAACCGGGATTCATCATGCCTTTCTGATCCTGACGATGAGGAACAGCCCAAAACGCAGCCGATCGGTAAGGAAACGGGTGATGGCGTCCGGAATATGGTCGAGCAAATAGGTTTTAAGCCGGCCGTTCGGCAACGGGATTGCATCCAGCTTCTGGCCGGTAATCCAAGCGTTCTCGATTACAAATAGATTGCGCAGCAATGTGGAGAAGTCGTTAATCGAAAAAAACCTTGCGAGCGCGCCATCCGTGGCCGCTTGATTGATCTGATGAATATCCCCGGTCTTCCAGAATTGTCCGCGCAGCAGGCCTCTGGCGATGCCGCTGATCAGGTAATACTGGATGAACGATCGGTAGTAGACCATGACCGTGGCGCGCCCGCCGGGCCGCAGCACGCGGTGCATTTGCTTGAGCACATTTTGGGTATTTGCCGAATGATGAATTACGCCCCAGCTCCAGATGAAGTCGAAGGAATTGTCCGGGAACGACATGGCTTCGGCGTCCATGCGCAGGATCTTTCCATCGAGGCCGAACAATTCGAAGCGCTTTCTTGTGGAAGCAAAGGCTGCCTCGGTCAAATCGATTCCCGTGTACGACTTCGCGCGTGGAGCGATCAGCTGCGCATGCGTACCCTGGCCGATGCCAATCTCGAGAACATCCATCTGTTTCAGCTGATCGAAAGGGATGAGCGCTTCGAACGGTATGTGCGTCCACGGCAAGTAATGCCTTACGGCTTCCAGGAAGCGGCGATCGACTTCCTCGAAATACTCTCTGGTTCCAGCGGGGTGCCCGATCGGATTGCGCCAGTCGTAGCGCATCGGCGTCTTTTCCCACCAGGATCTGTTGGCGTCCTGCCACTGCTTGGCGGTTTCCCCATCTGTCGGGAGTTGAACCGGCTCGCTGAAACCGGGAGCCTTGTTTCGAAACGAACTGCTGTCGAAGTTATCCTTCATCGGTTTGGATGAGCTGCGTGGACAGCGCCCGGCATCGCACTTGGCGCGTCGCTAGCGGGCATCTCCAACGGAATTCCGGAAGTAATCGATTGTTTTCAGCAGGCCCATTTCAAGCCCTGTTGCGGGCTCCCAGCCCAGCGCCGATTTTGCGAGGGCAATATCCGGCTTGCGCTGCATCGGATCGTCGCTCGGCAGCGGCTGGAACACGATTTGCGACTCCGACCCGATCAATTGGATCACTTTCTGCGCGAGTTCGAGAATGGTGAATTCGCCCGGATTGCCGATGTTGACCGGGCCGGTGAACTCGTCCGGCGTCGCCATGATGCGCACCAGCGCTTCGATGAGATCGTCCACGTAGCAGAACGACCGGGTCTGTTTGCCTTCGCCAAAGATGGTGATCGGCTCGCCTTTCAAGGCCTGCACGATGAAATTCGATACCACGCGGCCGTCGTTCGGGTGCATGCGCGGGCCGTAGGTGTTGAAGATGCGCGCCACTTTGATCCTGAGCTTGTGCTGGCGGTGGTAGTCGAAGAACAGGGTCTCGGCGCAGCGCTTGCCTTCGTCGTAGCAGGAGCGGGTGCCGATCGGATTCACGTTGCCCCAGTAGTCTTCGGTCTGCGGGTGCACATGCGGATCGCCGTAGACTTCGCTGGTCGAGGCCTGGAGGATCTTCGCTTTCACGCGCTTGGCCAGGCCGAGCATGTTGATTGCGCCATGGACGGATGTCTTCGTCGTTTGCACCGGATCGTACTGGTAGTGAACCGGCGAGGCGGGGCAGGCGAGGTTGTAAATTTCGTCGACTTCGACGTAGAGCGGAAACGTCACGTCGTGGCGCATCAGCTCGAAATGCGGCTGGCCGACGAGATGAACGATGTTGTCCTTGGTGCCGGTGAAGAAGTTGTCCGCGCAGAGGACGTCGTGGCCGTCGGCGAGCAGGCGTTCGCACAGGTGCGAGCCGAGAAAGCCGGCGCCGCCGGTCACGAGGATGCGTTTGCGCGTGCTGTAGTGTCGCATTTGGTAACTCTCCAGGACCATTTCGCGAGCAAGCTCGCTCCTACGAGGACAAAGGCCACATCGGCGTCAGGCACGCTACCGCCCTGCAACACACTTGCGTGTTTCGCATGAATTCGATTGCGTTGCTAGCGCAATCGATGCACCGCCCATTCAGCGTCGTCAGCGGCGCGTCGCGCTGCCGCTTGCCGCTACTGCCGCCCGGGCGCTAGCCCCAGGCCTGGGTCAGCAATTCGTCCAGAGCGTCGATGATGCGATTGGCCTCGCGGCCGAGTGATTCGACGAACGCCCCCAGTTGCACGGTCGGCACGGAAACGATTTCCAGCGGATGCAGTATGACCGCCACGTTCTCAATTTTGAAAGCCGGATTGAAACGCGGGTTGCCTATTTTTCCGAGCTTCGATTTTCGGACCAGGGGAACCACCACCCGCCGCTGGTAGCTGTCATACAAAGATGATTGAACCAACACGACATAGGGAATGGCGTCGCGATGCTTCCCCGTATTCCGATGGACGTCGAATTGGGCCATGGGCTGAAATCAGAGGGGCGAATACTCGTCTGCGAATGTTCCGCGCTTGGCGTTGAAGTCATTCCACGTGGCGATCGTCGCTTCGATGGTTTTTGCCTTGGCGATGCGCTGCTGGCGTTCGTGCTCGACGTAGTCGGCAAGGAGCGACTCGACCACGCCCGAGAGGTTGTCGGTCAAGCCGCGCGCCTGAACCACCAGGTCTTCGTTCAAGGTCAGATTCACCGGTCGTTTCCGGGCTTCCCGATTGTAGGGGACTTTCATTGAACACCTCCAATGCGCATAATATGCGCATGACGGGGGAATTGCACGAAAATTCTCGGCGCCGCCGCCGCCGGCGCGCTCT
Source organism: Betaproteobacteria bacterium (assembly GCA_012274205.1). Classification (GTDB taxonomy): domain Bacteria; phylum Pseudomonadota; class Gammaproteobacteria; order Burkholderiales; family SG8-39; genus 2-12-FULL-64-23. The sequence goes on along the minus strand of JAAOZY010000087.1, from coordinate 6,208 downwards.
GGCTTAGCGAACAGCTTGGCCGAGGATGCGCTTCGCCGCAATGTTGCCATGGTCGGCGGCACTTTGGTAATAGCGGAACGCCTGGTCCAGGTCGCGCGCCACGCCGCGCGCGTCCTCATACATGTGGCCGAGATTGAACAGCGCGGTCGGCTCGTCCTGCCTGGCGGCTTTGAGGTACCAGGCCAGCGCTTCCTTGTCGTCGCGCTTTACCCCCAGGCCTTGGTCGTACAGGTAGCCGATATTGTTTTGCGCGGTCGCGTTGCCTTGTGCCGCCGACTTGCGATACCAGGCGAGCGCGCTGGCGTAATCCTGCGCCACGCCCAGGCCCTGCTGGTACAGCCAGCCGAGGAAAAGTTGGCCCAGCGGATCGCCACCCGCGGCGGCTTTCTCATAGTGCGCGCGCGCGGCGTTCAGGTCGGGCGCTACGCCGAGGCCCTGCTGGAACAGTTGTCCGAGCATGGCTTCGGCCTCGAATTCGCCCTTTTCCGCGGCTTTCTCATACCAGCTTTTCGCTGCGGCAAAATCGCGCTCCACGCCCTGCCCGGTCTGATAAGCCCAGCCGATCGCGCGCAGTGCGGGGGCGTAGCCGCCTTCGGCCGCCTCGCGGTACAGGTCGAGCGCGTGCTGCGCGTCGCGCGGAACGCCGATGCCATTCGAATAGAGGTATCCCAGGTTGTACCGCGCCGCGGGAAATTTCTGCTCCGCCGCGCGCCCGAACCATTCCTTCGCCAGCGCCGGGCTCTTGCCGCTGCCGTAGCCCTCGAGGTACAGCCAGCCGAGGTTGTTGGCTGCTGCCGCCAGCCCGGCATCGGCGGCCTGGCGGTACCACAGGCGCGCCTGCACGTAGTCCTGCGTCACGCCCAGGCCCTCCTGGTACATATGCCCAATCAGGTTCATCGCCTGCGTCTGGCCTTTCGCCGCAGCTTTGTCCAGCCACTCACGCGCGAGCGCGAAATTGCGTTCGACCACCCGACCGTCGTAGTAGAGCATGCCCACCTCGAGTGCCGCCGCGGCGTCGCCGGCGCGCGCCTGCTCTAGCAGCTTCACGATCGCGGCGGGATCGCCTGTTGCAGCGCGCCCGGTGAGCTCTTCGGAATCCGCGGCGGGCGCGGCGAGCGCCGTGGCGCCGGCCGACGCAAGCAGCAGCGCAAGCAGGAATGCGGACAGACTGCGCGGACGTGTCGTCATCGGCGCGCGCCCGCGCCCGGCGCGCGCATTTTGCTTTTGGAGGGCGCCTTGCCTGTGGCGGGGCTTGCGCGCTTGGGCGGCTCTCTGTAGTTGTCCAGATTGCTGAGGAAGGTTTCGACCTTGTCCACCGGCAGCACGATCCGCGCGCGCGGGCCGCTCGAGATCAGGTTCAGCTTGAATCCCGGGTTGAGGGCGATGAACTCGTCCAGCGGCATCTCCGCCAGTCTTGCCGCGATATCGACGTCGATATAGCGGTCGTTCGCGATTGTCGCGAAGTAGGGCTTGTTCGGCACCGGCTCGATCTGGATATTGAACGCGCCGGGATCGGCGACGATGTTCTTCAGCGCCTGCAGCTTGGGCAGGTAGTTGCGCGTTTCCTCCGGCAGTGACAGCGTGCGGTAGTTTGTCGGCAAGCCCCTGGCTTTGTTGCGCTCGATCGCATTGGCCACGCACGATTCGCCGCAGTTGTACGCGGCGAGCGCCAATTGCCAGTCGCCGAAGCGCTGGTGCAAGTCCTGCAGGTAATCGAGCGCGGCGGCGGTGGAAGCAACGATGTCGCGCCGCGCATCCAGCAGCAGGCTCTGTTTCAAATCCCGCGCCCTTCCGGTGGACGGAATGAACTGCCACAGGCCGGACGCCTGGGCCGGAGACAGGGCCATCGGGTCATAGCCGCTCTCGACCATCGGCAGGAAAGCGAGTTCGGTCGGCAGCTTGCGCTTTTCTATTTCCTCGGTCACATAGTAGATATAGACGCGGCTGCGTTCGAACAGCGCCTTGAGCAGCTGCGGATGAGCTAGATACCACGCCTGCCAATGCGCCACCAGCGGGCCGTCGAGCTTGTCCAGACTGAATCCGGCGCGCACGCGGTCCCAGACATAGAGCAGCGGCGTCGCGAGCCCCGGGTCGGGCGCGGCGGCGACGTCGGGCGGGGCGGGCGGCGGCAGGTATTCCTCCAGCGTGCGCGGCAGCGCAGCGCCCGCTGCCGGCGCGGGCAACTGGAACGCGGGCTGGTCGGCGCGGTAGGCAAAGTCGAGCAGGCTCGCGCCGGCGCAGGCTTGCTGCGCCGGGAACACGAGCGCGGCGGCAACTGCGAGCAGCTTGAGTCGCGGGCTCATCACCGGTGATTCAGCATAGGCAAGCGCGTGCGCCGCATCAGGGCAAGCCTCTTGCCTAAAAGAAGCTTTCCCCGACGGTAAGGATGTCCCCGGGGTACACCGGTGTATTCAGGTCGGCCTTGACCGGCGTGTTGGTCTTGTCCCCGTCGCGCACGATGGTGATCTTGCTCAGGGACGCGCGCTCCTTGAAGCCTCCGGCAATGGAGACCGCCTTGCGCACCGTCAGTCCGGGCTGGAACGGAAAGCTGCCGTTATTGCTGACCTGCCCATTGATGAAATAGGGCCGGTATTCGTCTATGGTCACCGCCACGCGCGGGTTGACCAGGTAGGTGCCGCGCAAGCCGTCGGTGATGATCTTTTCCAGCTCGCCTATGGTCTTGCCGCGCACCTGGATTTCACCCAATACCGGATAGGAAATGGTGCCGGCGTCGGTGAGGCGCACTTTGTCGCGCTTCAGGTCGTCTTCGCCATAGACGCTGACGCTGATCACGTCGCCGGTGGACAGGCGATAGGTCGAGAGGTTGTCTGCCTTGGAAGGCGCCTCGGATTCCAGCGGCACCGGCGCTGCGGCGGCGGCGGAAACCACCGGTGCCTGCGCGCAGGAAATTGCGCCGAACAGGCAGAAGCACAGAAGTAGTATGAAACCGCCGGAACGAGCCATTAGACAATTAGAGCCCATAAAATGAGGGGATACGCCCGGAAGGAAGTCCCCTTGGGGGACACCCCCTCATGCTCCCCTATATTGGGCGTTGCAAAATTTCATTTTGCAACGGATTCCTGCACGTCGCACGAGCAGGCCAGCATCTGGTCCGACTGGCCGGTAATTCTATCAGAGGGCCGCATTGAAAAACAGCATGAACGCATTGCGTTTATAGTCGAAATTGCTGTCGTCCGAAGTGCGGTTGGAGTGCGTATAATCAGCGCCGAAACTGAGCCAGCGCCGCATCTTGTACGTCGCCCTGAGCCCGTAATTCTGGGTATTGTCGGTGCGCGCCACGCCTTGGTAAGCGTCGGTCAGATAGGCGGCCGAGGCTTCGGTGGTGAAGCGGCCCGACCAGTCATGCGTCCAGCTCGCAGCGGTATTGGTGCGGTCAATGTAATCGCCGACGCCGCCAGTGGTTTCGGCCGGTGAGCGGTTGAGGCTCAGATTGACACGCGAGTAAGTGCGCGGACTCCAGGTCGCTTCACCGGCCCAGCTGAGGGTCTTCGAACTGGCGTGCGCCGCATCGTCAAAGTCCTTCTTCACCATGCCGATCCTGAAGGCGGCCCTGGTCTTGGCGCTCGCTTCCCAGACGGCGCCGGCCAGCAGTGCGTCTTCGACGCTGTTCAGAGTCGAGCCCGTGAGCGCATAGTCCACTTTGGTGTGCTTGCCCTGGATCAGCAGTGTGGTCTTTGGACCGACGCGCCAGTTGAAAGTTGCGCCGATGTCGCCGGCGGCGCGGTCCTCGGCCTCGGTGACATCGCGATTGTTGGTGTAGTTGCGCCACACCTGCCCGAACTCGAAGTCGATGCGCCCTTTCGCTTCGCGCGCGCCATAGGAGAAAATGCCGCGACCCTGGACCTGGCGATAGCGATCCGGCGTGGACGACAGCGGGTTGTTGTTCGAGCCGCGCGGATCGACGCCTTCGAGAAAGTCGGCACTCAGATTGGCGCGCAGCCGCGTGCCCAGATCGAGGTTGGCAAAGGCGCCGATGTTGGTGCTGCTGTAGTTGTCTGCCTTGTTCTTTTGGTATTGCGCGATGGTCGTACTCATGCGCAGGGCGAAGGTGTTGTTGGCCTGGCGCGTTTCCAGGGAAAGCGCCGGGGTCAGAACCAGGACCTGATCGGCGCTGCGGTTGGTAGGAGATAGGAAGACGTTGTCGTCGTAGCGCGTTTCCACCTTCAACGAGGGATTGACCGTGACCAGCGCGCCCATGAGTCTCAGCGTGATTCCGCCGGTTTGCGCCGGGCCGCTCTGGGCCGCGGCCGCGGCCGACGGGGAGTAGGGCGTTGGTGGCGCGACCGGCCCGATGGGCGCGCCCGGCTGCGGCTGCTGCGCCCAGGCCGATGAGACCAGCGCCGCCATGCCCGTCAGCGCAATCAGCGGCGCCGCATTGATGAGTCCACGTTTGCGCATTTAACCCGGATTCCATTGCTTGGCCCGATGTGGCCGAAGGCCAATCTTGAAGCCAACAATTCTAGTCCACGCGATATTCCGTACGCCTGCCAGGCGCCGGCAGGCAATTGTCAAATTTTGTGTACGCCCGCCATCTGCGCCGCGGACACGCGGTGCAGGCCAATCTGGACCAGCAGAATATACAGCGCGAAAACCGCCATGGCAGTGTAGAACATGTGGTGCTCCTGTACCTGCAGCGCCCAGCCGGCGACGCCGGCTGCGGCCAGCACGAAGGCGATCAGGTGGATCAGCGCCACAGCGGCGCCCACCGACATGCCCAGGTCGATCAGGATATGGTGCAGATGCGTGCGGTCGGCGCGGAACGGATTTTGCCCTTTGAGCAGGCGCCGGCTCATGCACACGATGGTGTCGCTGATCGGAATTGCCACCAGCCAGATCGCCGTGACCGGCGCGAACAGCGGTGTTTGCGGCTGTGCCGCTGACACGGTGAGCCAAGCTAGGGCAAAGCCCAGCGACAGGCTGCCGGCATCGCCCAGAAAAACCGCGGCGCGGCTGCGCCAGGGCGAGCGCATGTTGTGCGCCAGGAAAGCCGCGATGCAGCCCAGCATTCCGAGCGAGAGCTCAAGCGTGCCGGTGCTCGAGCTGAGTGCGCTCATCAGCGCGATCCAGAATACCGCGATGAACACCAGGCCGCCGCCCAGGCCGTCGGCGCCGTCGCAAAGATTGATCGCGTTGACCACGCCGATCACCGCGAACACGGTAAGCGGCACTGTCAGGTGCCCCAGCAGCAGTGGCTGATCGCTCACCAGTTTGCCCAGCGTATGCAGCTGCAATCCGCCCCAATAGACCATCAGCAGCGCAGCCGCGATCTGTGCGGCGAATTTGATCGTGGGCTGCAGGTCGAACAAATCGTCCAGCGTACCGGTGAGCGCGATCAGGCACAGGCCGGCCCAGAACGCAGGGTGCACCTGGCTGGCGAACTGTGCCAGCAGCCCGGTCAGCGCCAAGCCCGCCACGATCGCCAGACCGCCTATGGTCGGCGTGCCGCTGCCGCTGTCCTTGCGCCCGGCGGCCGGACGATCGACCATGCCATAGCGCCGGGCCTTGGGAACGAGGACGCGCACCAGGACCAGCGTCAGGGCGAAACCGAGCAGCGGGGCGGACAGCGCGGCGACGTTCACGCCCGGCCCGGTCACGCCGAATCCGGCTTTTTCGCGCCGATGCGATTTTCGCGGCCTGCGATCAGGCGCTGGATATTCTCCTTGTGCCGGTAGATCAGCAAGGCCGCGATTGCGAGCACACCCGGAAGCAGCGGGCTCGACGTGCCGAACAGCCAGGCGGTGTAGAACGGCGCAAACACGGCGGCGACGATGGACGCGAGCGAGACCATGCGAAAGATCAGCACGATCACCAGCCACGTCGCTAAGGTCGCGACGCCGAGCTTAAGGTCGAGCGCGCACAGGATGCCCAGCGCGGTGGCCACGCCCTTGCCGCCATTGAATCCGAAATAAACTGGGTACACGTGACCGAGGAACACCGCCAGCGCCACCAGCGCGAGGCCAGTTGCATTTACGCCGTAGTCCGCGGCGAAATACCGCGCCAGCAGCACTGCCAGCACGCCTTTGCCAGTGTCGCCTGCGAGCGTCAGCGCCGCGGCAAGCTTGCGGCCGGTGCGCAGCACATTGGTCGCACCCGGATTGCCCGAGCCGTAGCTGTGCGGGTCCGGCAGCCCGAAAGCGCGGCTCACGATCACCGCGAACGAGAGCGAACCGATGAGATAAGCCGCAAT
>JAAOZY010000086.1 GCA_012274205.1 Betaproteobacteria bacterium | reverse complement strand
GTTTAGGTTAAGCACATTGTCCAAGGCCTCTTTCACGTCGGCGTCGTCCGAGGTGATCTCGCCGTTACCCAGAAACTTGATCTGCCGTTCGATGGGATGCGCTGGATCGCAAACGCTGAAACAAAGGTCGGTATTACCCTTGCGACTATCGCAGTGCTGGTCCCGTTCGGGGCGACCTTGTCCTCCCAGGCAGGCACCCAGAAGGTTCGTGAAATCAATCTGTCGCGCCGGGTACCCGGTCTGGCATTGCCAATGCTCGATCTTCATCCCATCAGGCGTGGCCCGGATGCGCGATTGGCAGTAGCAGCAAACACCGCGCTGCTCGGCCACAAGAACATGCCTCAACGTGTTCTTGTCAGCATAGTTGTCGTAATCGGCATGGGGCGTCTTGCGATGCAGTGTCAGCGATGCGGGCTCCGGTCCTTTCTGGATCGTCCGCATTTACTCGGCACCCTCCAGAAAGCGGATCAGCGAGCTGGCGCGGGTCAGTTCCGGTTCGTCCTGGCCCAGTTTCTCCTCCAACTGCGCAATCGCGGTGCGGGCGTCGTCGAATCGTTCTTTGTCGATCAATTTAAACAGGCTTTTAAGTTCGCCATCCACCTGCCGGTTGCGCACTGGCGCACCCATGAACTCCTGCAGGATGCGGTTGGCATCCATGCCGTAGGCTTCGGTTGGCACGGTCACGCACACCTTGCCTTCAATGAACTCCAGGAAGCGCACGCAGCGTGCCGGAACCTCACCCAGCACCAGTGGCGAATGGGTGGTGACGACGAACTGGCAGGCCTGGAAGATGCCGCGTAGGCGCTGTAACACATCGCGTTGCCACTTGGGATGCAGGTGCAGTTCGATTTCGTCGATCAGTACCAGCGCCACGCCCTCGGCAATCGGGTTGTCGCAGTCCGGGTTGGCAATAGCCAGGCGGCGGGTCAGGTCAAACACTAGGGCCAGCAGGCCACGCTCACCGTCCGAGAGCTGATGCAGGTAGAAGGTCTGGCCGCGCTTCTCAACCACGAAGCCGAGGCGCGGTTGCTCCTTAATGCGCAGGTTTCTGAACTCGGGCACCAGTTCCGTGACCACGCTGCGCAGCGCGTCCAGCACCCTGAGGCGGCGAGGCTCGCTGGCGGAGCCTAGCTTCTCCTGGGTGCGAAACCAGTGCATGAATTCGCGCAGTTCCACCTCGCGGTCGTGCAGCGCATGACCATAGGCGAGGGAAGGATCAAAGGGCTTGGCCTCAGGCAAGCTGCGTGGCTGGCCGGGCAACTGACGCTTGGGCGAGAAATAGACCGCCAGCGGCGGGCGGGCCGCGCTCTTGAGTGCCGACAGTGCCGCGCGGGTTTCCTTCATGCCGGCTTCAAGTTCTCCGGTCAGTGTTCGCGCACTCAGCGCCTGGGCAAAATCGGTGTCGGCCGTCGCTGATTCCGCCTGCCGCAGCAGCATGAAGCGGTCGCCCTTCTCATCGGCCGCCCGCAGGCGTTGCACACCGGCGTTGATGGTCTGCCCGTCAATATGGATGAGTGCGGACACTTCCAGCGACGCCTTGTCCCCATGAATATCGTCGTCGGTGAAGTACAGCGGTGGCGAGCGCGAGGGCGTGAACTCCGGCATCGCCCGCGACAGCAGCACGGCCAGGGCGTGTAGCACGGTGGATTTGCCTACGCCGTTAACGCCGGCGATCAGCGTCACATCCGGCTCGAAGCCGATATCGAGCTGTTCGAAGCCGCCGCAGTGCGCGAGGGTGAGGCTCTCCAGTTTCATCCGGTCATCTCCTCCAGCGGGATTTGGCCGGTGACGGCAGCGGAAATCAGAGCGGCGCGACGCTCCTTCATGACTGCTACTGAGTCACGGATCTGTAAAGTCAAACCATCAAATCGAGCTTGCTTATTCGCCATCGCTTCGACGATTTCGCGTTGCTGACTCATTGGCGGGAGTGGAACAATGATGTCCGCGTATTTTTCTGCGCTAAAGTTTTGGATGGTCGCCTGAATCGTTCCAGTCGATACTTGATGCCAATACACCGAGCTTTGAGCGTAAAGGTTCAGGAAATCAGGAAGTACTTTGTTTCGATCGCTTCTGAATCGGATCAAATAGCCAGCAAAGCAGGCGATTCCCCAACTCGGTCGGTAAATGAAAGACTTTCCAACGGTCGCGCCACTTCGTGCAAATAACAGGTCGCCATCTTCAAGCAAGAATGGCTCGGCAACTTCCGGGGGCAATGACTTGAATGTCTCGTCTCTAAGCGAACCATCGGTTGCGATATCCGTGATTCTGACAAAGCGTGGCCATTCGGGATTGTCCTCAAGTGCAGCCTCGTTAGCGCCATAAGAAAGCGCTTCCGATGCAAGGTGTTTCAGTCGCCACGCACTCCAATGTGCCGGAATCTCGCCCAGCCATTCCTGGCCGGAGGGTTGCATCGGCGCATCAGGATCAAGGCCACGGGTGACGACGCGGCTGATGAGGGCGGTGCGCTTTTCTTCCAGCAGAGCCAGCATGCGTTCCTTCTCGGCAATCAGGCCGTCGATGCGGTCGGTTTCGCGGTCGAGGTAGTTGGCGGCAATGTGCTGGCTGGATTCGCTCGGGAACGGCATTCGCACCGAACGAAGATCGTCGGCTGAAAGTTCCATGAAGGTAGAGCCCCGTCCCAAAGCTTCCAGCGCTGGCCGCAGGTGAATCAACGCGTAGTAATAAAAGCGCTCGTCTACGCCATCTAGCCTAGTCAACAGAAAGCACCCTTGATTGCACGTGGACGGCACATCAAGAATAGCGGCCTGTCCAATCGGGGCGCGTTTCGAAAGGACAATCGAACCAGGCGGCGCAAGGCTGACCCCGCAGTTCTTGTAGCCTTCTACAGTGATGCGCCGGCGGGTCTCGCGGACATATCGATCAGAGAGTTTTCCCAGATCCTCTGGCGTCACCCAATTGATGTCGCCATCCCAATACTCTTCGACGCCACTAGAAGGGGTTGCGCCCGACTTGGTTTCGAACAGGAAACGAAGTCGGCGTGTCTCGAGTCCGGCAGGTATGGCGAGAGTCACTCAGTCACCTCCCGCAACAAGTCCAGAATCCGCTGCTCCACGCCAGCCAGCTCCGCATCAATCTCTTTCAGCGGGCGCGGCGCCTTGTACTGGAAGAACACGCGGTTGAAGTTGATCTCGTAGCCGACCTTGCCGATACCGCCGTCTTGCTCGTCTAGCGTCTCGCGGTCGATCCAGGCATCCGCCACGTAGGGCCGCACTTCGCGCAGAAAGTAGCTGACCATATCTTCCTTGAGCGGGATGTTCTCCGCGTCCTTCAGCGCCGGGTCGGGTTCGTGTTCGATGTGTTTGCCCTTGCCGTCGGCGTGCAGGCCCAGCACGACATGCAGTTTGTCGGGCGTGATGCCGGCTGGCAGCGTTTGACTAGGGAACAGGGCGGCACGGTCCAGCGCTTCGACCTTGTGGTGCTTGGCGATCACCGGCGCGGCCTCGGGGTCGACTATGGTGAAGCAGTCACGGAAGATTTTCTTCTGTGCGCTGCCCTTGGCACCTTTGGCCCAGCCTTCCACGTCATCGGGCAGGGTCTTGAAGATGTTCTGCACCTGCTCCCAGGCGCTGTTCCAGTTGAGATGCGGTTCGCTGCCCAGGGTGTCTTCCACCGACTGCAGGGCGTCGAACAACTCGGGGCAGGTGTTAAGGAAACGCTCCCTCGCTTCGGCGTCGAGTTGGAAGCGCAGGCGCAGCGGGCGGTGGACGCTGATGCGGCGGTAGCCGAAGTCGGCGTTGTCGAACACGCGGCTGGTGGTGCTGTTATCCAGCGCGCCGTGTTCGCGGGTGACGCTGTCGATGGCGGCCTGGCCGAGGTAGCGGCGCTTGTTGCCCAAGCTGCGCTTCATCGGCGTCCAGCGTTCGCGGGCGTCGATGAGCTGGATTTTGCCCTTGCGGTGCGCGGCCTTCCGGTTGGTGACCACCCAGATGAAGGTGCCGATGCCGGTGTTATAAAACATCTGCTCAGGCAGGGCGACGATGGCTTCGAGCTGGTCACGCTCGATGATCCAACGGCGGATCTCACTCTCGCCGCTGCCGGCACCGCCGGTGAACAGGGGTGAGCCGTTGAAAACGATGGCGGTGCGGGAGCCGGGCTTGTCGCGCGCCTTGCCGTCTGTGCCGGGTGCGTAGTCCTGAAACTTGCTCATCATGTAGAGCAGGAACAGCAGGGCACCATCGTTGATACGCGGCAGCTTGCCGCTGTAGCCACGGAAGTTGGGCCAGCGGTCGATGATTTTCTTTTCCGCCTTCCAGTCAACGCCGAAGGGCGGGTTGGCCAGCAGGTAGTCGAAACGGTTGTCGGGGAAGGGGTCGTCGGTCAGCGTGTTCCCAAGCGCGACTTGGCTGTCCTTGTGCCCTTTGATGAGCAGGTCGGAGGCTGCCACGGCGTAGGAGCGCGGGTTGTAGTCCTGACCGAAGACTTTGACGATGGCTTGTTCGTTGTGGGCACGTATCCAGTTCTGCGCCTCGGCCAACATACCGCCGGTGCCGCAGGCTGGGTCGCAGATGGTGACGATGACACCTGCCTGAGTGAGCACTTTCGTGTCGGGCTCCAGCAGCAAGTTGACCATGAGCTGGATGACTTCGCGCGGGGTAAAGTGATCACCAGCCGTTTCATTGGCAGCTTCGTTGAAACGCCGGATCAGATCCTCGAACACCAGCCCCATGGTGATGTTGTCCACCCGCTTGGGATGCAGATCGATCTCCGCGAACTGGGAGACCACTTGGTAGAGGCGGTTGGATTCTTCGAGCTTCTCAATCTCCTTCTCGAACTCGAATCGCTCGAAGATTTTACGAATGTTCTCGGAGAAGCCGTTGATGTAGTCGGCCAGGTGGCGGCCGATGTTGTCGGGGTCGCCTTTGAGCTTGTAGAAGTCGAGCTGGCTATGATTATGGAAACCCAGTGGCTTGCCATTCTCATCCTTGGCTAAGTTGTTCAGGATGGCGTCGACGTTGGGTTGGCCTTTGGCCACGAGTTCCGCGTGTTTCTTGAGAACGGCCTCCTTGGAGGGCTCCAGAACCCAATCGAAACGGCGCAAGACAGTGAGCGGCAGCATGACACGCTCATATTGCGGAGGGCGATAGGGGCCGCGAAGCAAGTCAGCAACGGACCAGATGAAGTTGGCAAGTTGCTGAAAGTTGGTTGGGGTCATGCGTTTAATTGTCCTTGATGCATAAGAAAGCTAGCAACACGTCACTGACTATATGACGTTTGCGTTTGCCATTCGAATAAGTGATTCCTTGGCGAGATCGTCCATGAGCATGGCGTAAATGTGCTGG
>JAAOZY010000085.1 GCA_012274205.1 Betaproteobacteria bacterium | reverse complement strand
GCCGCCCTCGCCGTCGCCTTCGCCGCCCAGGCCCAGGACTACCGTTCCCAGGCCATCAACATGATGAAGCGCGATTTCCACGCCCACGGCATCGCCACCATGGACCGGCTGGACGAGGATACAGTGCAGCGTATCTGCAACCTCAGCGGCAACAAGCCGCCCAAGGGAATCGCCGAAACCCTGCAGCACGATCAGCTGCAGGGCATCAAGTACCCGGCGGACGGAAAATTCCTCGGCGACTGGAAATCCGGCGAGAAGATCGCGCAGCGCGGGCGCGGCATGACCTGGAACGACAAGCAGGGGAAGACCTCGCGCAATGAGCCCAATGGCGGCAGCTGCTACAACTGCCACCAGATCGACACGAAAACGACTTCGTTCGGCAGCATCGGCAACAGCCTGGCCCATTTCGGCAAGATCCGCGGCTACGGACCGGATATGCAGAAGTACGTCTACGGCAAGATCTACAACGCCAAAGCGTTCAACTTGTGCTCGAAGATGCCGCGCTTCGGCCATTCCGAAACGCTCACCGAGGCGCAGATCAAGGACCTGGTCGCGCTGTTGCTCGACCCGAACTCGCCGGTCAATAAGTAAAGGGCTGTAGCAGGAGCCATGTTGTTACGGCCTGACTTAGGCGAGCACGAGGGGAGGGATCCCCTCGTATGGTTACAGACTCTGATGCGTCGCGGAGCGTGAACCGGCGCGAGTTCCTGCATGTCATGGGCATGGCCGCAGCCTGCGGCCTGCCCCTGGCGCAGTTCTCCGGGCGGGCGCACGCGCAGAATGCGGCGCATTTCTACGACCTGCCGCGCTTCGGCAACGTACACTTCCTGCATTTCACCGATTGCCACGCGCAGCTGCGGCCGATCTGGTTCCGCGAGCCGAATGTAAACCTCGGCGTCGCGGACATGGCGGGCAGGCCGCCGCACCTGGTGGGCGAGGCGCTGCTGCGCCAGTTCGGCATCAGGCCGGGCACGGCCGAAGCCTACGCCTACACCTACCTCGATTTCGAGCGCGCCGCGCGCACCTACGGCAAGGTCGGCGGCTTCGCCCACCTCGCCACGCTGGTGAAGCAGCTGAAGGCGGGCCGTCCGGGCGCGCTGCTGCTCGACGGCGGCGATACCTGGCAGGGCTCGGCCACCGCGCTGTGGACCCAGGGCCAGGACATGGTCGATGCGCAAAAGCTGCTTGGCGTGGATATAATGACCGGGCACTGGGAGTTCACGCTCGGCGCGGAGCGCGTGCGCCAGATTGTGGACCAGGATTTCAAGGGAAAGATCGATTTCGTCGCGCAGAACATCAAGACCACCGACTTCGGCGACCCGGTATTTCCGCCCTACGTGATCAAGCCGGTGAACGGCGTGCCGGTCGCCGTGATCGGCCAGGCCTTCCCCTACACGCCGATCGCCAATCCGCGCTACATGATGCCCGACTGGAGCTTCGGCATCCAGGAAGAGGCGCTGCAGAAGGCGGTCGACGATGCACGCTCCAAAGGAGCGCAGGCGGTGGTGCTGCTGTCGCACAACGGCATGGACGTGGACCTCAAGCTCGCCACGCGGGTGCGCGGCATCGACGCCATACTGGGCGGGCACACCCACGACGGCGTGCCGGCGCCGGTGATCGTGGGCAATGCCGGCGGCAAGACGCTGGTGACCAATGCCGGCTCCAACGGCAAATTCCTCGGCGTGCTCGATTTCGAAGTGAAAGCCGGCAAGGTCGCCGACTTCCGCTACAAGCTGCTGCCGGTGTTCGCGAACCTGCTGCCGGCCGATGCGCCGATGGAGGCGCTGATCCACAAGTCGCGCGCGCCCTACGCAGCCAGGCTGGGCGAGCAGCTCGCGCTGACCGAGGGCCTGCTATACCGGCGCGGCAATTTCAACGGCACTTTCGACCAGCTGATACTCGAAGGCCTGATGGCGGAAAAAGACGCGCCGATCGCGTTCTCGCCCGGCTTCCGCTGGGGCACGAGCCTGCTCCCGGGCGAACCGATCCTGATGGAGCACCTGATGGATCAGACCGCGATCACCTACCCTTACACCACGGCGACCGAGATGAGTGGCGAAACCATCAAGATCATTCTCGAAGACGTGTGCGACAACCTGTTCAACGCCGATCCCTACTACCAGCAGGGCGGCGACATGGTGCGCGTTGGCGGCCTCGCCTATACCTGCGACCCGAACGCCAAGACCGGCGCGCGCATCAGCGGCATGTCGCTCAAGGGCAAGCCGATCGAGGCGGCAAAGCTGTACAAAGTCGCGGGCTGGGCGCCGGTATCCGAAGCGGCGAAGGCCGCAGGCGGCGAGCCGATCTGGGACCTGATGGCGCGCTACCTGCGCGGCCGCAAGTTGATCAAGCCGCTGCAGCTCGAGCTGCCGCGCCTCAAAGGCGTCGCCGGCAACGCCGGCATCGCCTGAGCCCGGCGCGCGGCGCGCGCCCACCAGGGTTCCGTTGCAATATGCGTTTTGCAACGGACTAACACAGACGAGCATGAGGGGAGGTCCCCCAAGGGCACTTTCCCGTCGAGCGGGATCAAGACCTTCGGGGCGTATCCCCTCATATACCAATGTGAACCTAGGCAGCGGCGCCGCGCAGCACCCAGTCGCCGATGGCCTGAAGGATTTCGGGCGAGTCGCCGATCGCAGCCGTCACCTTCAGTTCGATCTGCGGGTGCTGCGCGCGGATCTGCGCAACCAGGCGCGGCAGATCCTGCTTCAGATGCCCGCCCTGCGCCATGAACAGCGGCACCAGGACCATGCGCTTCGCGCCGTTTGCCGCCGAGCGCGCCACGGCCTCGTCGAGCGTGGGGCTCATGAAATCCTGAAACGCGAGTTCGACCTGCACCCCGGGCCGCTCCGCCTGCAGCCGGCGTTTTATGTTGTCAAAAGGCGCCGCCCATTCCGGGTCGCGCGCGCCGTGCGCAAACAAGATGATCGCCTGGTCGCTCATGTCGGTTCCTGATAGATATTGCGGCAATGGGTTTCGGTGACGAAGAAAGTGCTCAGCCAGCCCAGCAGCGCGAACGCGAAGATTACCGCAAGGCCGGTGCGCCAGTCACTCGCCGTATGCGCGGCGCCCCGGCTGGACAGATCCAGCGCCAGCCCGACCAGCGGCTGCAGCAGCGCCGGGCCGATAAAGCCCCCGGTATTGACCACGCTGGTGGACATGCCCGAGAACGCCGGCGGATTGACTTCCTTGGCGCAGGGCCAGACCAGCGAAATGCCGCCCATCGACACGCCCATCAGCGCAAACAGCGCCAGCGACGCGGCCAGGGGAAGCTGTGCGCCCCAGAGCCAGGGCAGCCAGAGCAGCACATAGGCGCATCCCAGCGCGCGCATCAGGGGCGCGCGCCGGCCGATGCGATCGGACAACGCGCCGATGGCAACGGCGGAAAGGGCAAAGCACAGAATCATCAGGCTCACATGCCAGGCGGCGAGCTGGCGCTCCATGCCGTGCGCCTCGCGCAGATAGGGAATGGCCCACAACCCGCCCCAGGAAAGATAGGAGCCCACCTGGCCGAACATGATCAGAAATCCGGGCCAGGTGCGGCGGTTGGTGAGCACTGTCTTAAGGGCTGCGCGCCAGTTCTCCCGCGCCGGCGGATGCTCCGGCTTGCCTTCGAGCTGTTGCATCGACGGCAGTCCCAGCTCGCGCGGATTGTCGCGCAGGAACAGCCAGGTCAGGAGCGCGAGCAGCAGCGACACGCCGCCGACGGCGACAAAGACGCTGCGCCACGAACCGTGCGCCGCGACCCATGCCAGCGGCACCGCCGACAGCAGTCCGCCCAGATTGCCGATGAACATAAGCAGACCGGTCATGGTGGCGAAGCGGCGCTCTGAAAACCAGGCCGCATTGAGCTTGAGCACCGAGACGAAGGCCACCGACACTCCCAGGCCGACGAGGAAGCGCCCCAGAATCGCCAGCCCGAAATTCGGCGCCAGGCCGAACAGCACCGAGCCCGCGCCGCCCACCAGCGCCCCGGCCGTGAACAGCTTGCGCGGCCCAAGCGTATCGGCGAGAATGCCCGAGGGTACCTGCATCGCGAAATAGACGTAGAAATAGGTCGCGGCCAGCAGCCCCAGGGACGCGCTGGACGTGTTGAATGCGCGCTGCAGTTCGCCCGCGATCGCGCCGGGCGCAAGGCGGTGGAAAAATGCCAGCACGAACGCCATCGCGCCCAGCGCAAAGGCGGTCCAGCGCAGGCGCTGGACACGCTTCAGGGGATCGGTGATGATTCGCTCCTGTCAATGAACGGCGCCAGGCCAGGGTCTCAAGGTCTGTTTGCATTCGGCGCATGCCATTCTATATCGGGATATTCGTGGAGGACACGCCATGAGCAACATCACACGCCTGCGCCACTTCGTGCTGGACCTGACGCGCGCAGTCGAGAAGCACGGCCAGGACGAAGCCGCCATGCTGCGCGAAGGAAAAAAGCTGCTCGACGGCCTGATCGCGCATGACGACTGGCTGCCGCAGGAGTTCGCCCAGGACCACCCCGACAGCTACCGCCAGTACCTGCTCTACTGCGATCCGCTGGAACGCTTCTCCGTGGTGAGCTTTGTCTGGGGACCCGGGCAGATTACGCCGGTGCACGACCATACCGTCTGGGGCCTGGTGGGCGTGCTGCGCGGCGCGGAGAAATGCGAGGAGTACGAACACGCGGGCGCGGGCCGGCCGATGCGCAAGACCGGCGAGCACATCGTCAAGCCGGGCGGCATCGATGCAGTCTCCCCGACCGTGGGCGACATTCATACGGTATCGAATGCGCTCGCTGACCGGCCCTCGGTCAGCATTCACCTCTACGGCGCCAACATCGGTGCGGTGAAGCGCCACGTCTACGCGCGCGATTCCGGCGCCATCAAGCCGTTCGTGTCCGGCTATTCGAACACCATGGTGCCGAACCTGTGGTACGGCTCGACGGAGAGCGCGTAGAGGTCATTTCAGCGTAGCCGAAATGACCTCCGATTTAGGGGAGCACGAGGGGAGATATCCACTCGTTTTAATATAAACGCATAGGCCGCCGCCGGCACCTACCCCGGCAGGTGCTGCTGTGATTTAATAGACGCCTGTCCATACCCAATGTCCGGAGGCGGCTGCATGACCCATACCTACGCAGAACTGAAGCACAAGCCCCTGGCCGAGCTGCGCGAGATCGCCGCCGGCATCACGCACGAGGCGGTGCAGGGCTACACACAGCTGAACAAGGACCACCTGCTGGTCGCGCTGTGCACGGCACTCTCAATCGACATGAAACAGCACCACGAGGTGAAAGGCATAGACAAGGCCGCGGTCAAAGCGAAGGTCAAGGAGTGGAAAGCCAAGCGCGACGCGGCGCTGGCAGCGCACGACCGCAAGGCGCTGAAGCTCGCGCTGGACCAGATTCACCAGCTCAAGCGCACCATGCGCAAGGCCATGGTCCAGGAACCCGTTGCAAAATAAATTTTGCAGCGGTCTGACCTGGGGGCGCATGAGGGGACTTGTCCCCTCATATTGCAACAGGCCCTGATCCGCCCTTGAAAAACATCCGCCGCCTGCGCGAGCTCGTCGTCGGCCTGACCGTCCTGGCGCAGCGCCATGGCCGCGACGAGGCGGCGATGCTGCGCGAGGGCGGCCCGCTGCTCACCGCGCTGATCGCGCAGGACGACTGGCTGCCGGACGCATTCGCCGCGCCGCACCACGCGCACCACCAGGAATACCTGCTGCACTGCGATCCCCTGGGGCGCTTCTCGGTGACCAGCTTCGTGCTCGCGCCCGGACAGAAGACGCCGGTGCACGACCACACCGTCTGGTGCCTGATCGGCGTGCTGCGCGGCAGCGAGCATATCGACGAATACCGCCACGAGGGCGCGGGTGCGCCGATGCAGAAGACCGGGGAGCACGTGTGCCGCGCGGGCGACATCGAAGTCGCCTCGCCCGATCTCGGCGACATCCACGTGGTGTCCAACCCGCATCACCTGCAGCCGGCGGTCAGCATCCAGCTGTTCGGCGCCGATATCGGCGGCATCATGCGGCGCACGTTTTCGGTTGCGAGCGGCGATGCGCGCGCGCTGGTCTCGGGCTACGCCAACCAGCTGCTGCCCAACCTGTGGGACCGCGCGCTCGAAGCGCACGGCTGAGTCCGGGCGCGCAGCTGCCGGCGGGTGCATGCGGGCGCTACAGCACCTTGCCCGGATTCATGATGCCCTGCGGATCGAGCGCCGCCTTGATCCTGCGCATCAGGTCCATCTCCAGCGCCGACTTGTAGCGCAGGATCTCGCCGCGCTTGTACTGGCCGAGGCCATGCTCGGCTGAAATCGAACCGGAAAAACGCGCGACGCTGTCATGCACCACGCGGCTCACCTCGGGCGCGCGCGCCATGAACGCCTCCTCGTCGGCGCCCGCGGGCGCAGCGATGTTGTAGTGCAGATTGCCGTCGCCGAGGTGGCCGAAGCTTACCAGGCGCACGCCCGGGAACGCGCGCTGCAGTTCGGCATCGGTGGCGGAAATGTACTCGGCGATGCGCGAAATCGGCACCGAGATGTCGTGCTTGATCTGCTTGCCTTCGTGCACCTGCGCCTCGGGGATGTTCTCGCGCAGCGCCCACAGCGCCGCCGCCTGCGCTTCGCTCCGGGCCACCGCTGCATCGAGCGCGATGCCCGCCTCGGCTGCATCGGCGAGCGCAGCCTGCAGCAGCGCGTCCAGGCTCGCCGCGTTTGCGGTATCGGACAGTTGCACCAGCACATACTGCGCATAAGCCTGCGCGAACGGCAGCCGTGTCGCGGGATAGTGCCTGGCGACCAGCTCCAGGCAGAACGCGGACATCAGCTCGAAGCCGGTAAGCCGGTCGCCGCAGGCGCCCTGCATGCGCGACAGCAGCGCGAGCGCGCTGGCCGGGCTCTCCAGCGCCACCAGCGCGGTGGCCCGCGCCTGCGGCTGCGGAAACAATTTCAGCACCGCCGCGGTGATGACGCCCAGCGTGCCTTCGGCGCCGACGAACAGCTGCTTCAGGTCATAGCCGGTATTGTCCTTGCGCAAGCCCCTCAGGCCGTCCCAGACCTGGCCGTCGGGCAGCACCACTTCCAGGCCGAGCACGAGATCGCGCGCGTTGCCGTAGCGCAGTACCGCGGTACCGCCGGCATTGGTGGAAAGATTGCCGCCGATTTCGCAGCTGCCTTCGGCCGCAAGCGACAGCGGAAACAGGCGGCCGGCTTCGGCAGCGGCCTGCTGCACATTCGCCAGCACGCAGCCCGCTTCGACGGTGATGGTGTTGTTCACCGCATCGACCGCGCGCACGCGATTCATGCGCGACAGCTTGAGCACGATCTGCGCGCCGGCCGCATCCGGTGTAGCGCCGCCGCACAAGCCGGTGTTCCCGCCTTGCGGCACGACCGCGGTGCGCGTCTGCGCGCACAGCCGCATCACCGCAGCGACTTCCCCGGTCGTGGCCGGCTTGACCACCGCCAGCGGCCTGCCGAAATAGCGTTTGCGCCAGTCGGTGGCGTAAGGGGCGACGTCCTGCGCATCGGTGATCACCGCGGCCTGGCCGACGATAGCGGCGAGTTGTTCGGTTAATTGCGTCATGGCTTCAATCGTGTGTGCGAGGCTGCGATTCTAGCGCGAAAAACAAAGGCAACCGCGCGGGTTGCCTCTAAAGTCTGCGGCCGCCAAGCGCGCCGCATTGGTTGCGGGAAAAAATTATCCCGCCTGCACCTGCTCGATCAACCATCTGGCCGTGCGCAGCAGGCGCGCATCGCCGCCGCGCGGACCGACCAGCTGCACCCCCAGCGGCAGGCCGTTGGCGCCGCGCATCAGCGGCAGCGTAATCGCAGGCATGCCGCACAGCGTCCAGAAGGTGCAGAACACCGGCGATCCGGTCGACTCCAATCCGCGCGGCGCGGTGCCGGTCGTCGCGGGAGTCAGGAAGGCGTCGAAGCGCTGCTCGAACAGCTCCTGCAGCACCGCATTAAGCGCCGGAATCTCGTCCAAAGCCTTGTTGTAGTCCACTGCCCGCAGTTTGCGCCCGCGCTCGATCTGGCCGCGCAGAGACTCGCTCAGCTTGTCTTTGCCCTGCTCGTATTCGGCTTCGAAGTTCAGCGCGATATCGGCTTCCATGATCGTCTGGTGCGCCTTCCACGCATCCTTGAACGCAGGCGGAAAGCGGAATTCCTCCACCTGCTCGCCCAGATGCGACACCAGTTCGGCAAAAGCTTCATGGGTCTCGGCATCGGCTTTATTCCACAGCGGCGTCTTCACGAAAGCGAGCTGCGGCGTAATCGGCGGTTCCTGCATCGCCGTTGCGCGCAGCAGTGGTTTGGCGCGCGGCCGGGTATCCGGATCGCGCTCGTCGTGGCCGATGATTTGCTCGGCCAGCAAGGCCACGTCCTCTACGCTGCGCGCGAATACGCCGAGCTGGTCCAGGGCGCGCGATTGCTTCAGCACCCCCACCCGCGGTATCAGGCCGAAGCTCGGTTTGAAGCCGATCACGCCGCAATAGGCGGCCGGCCGGATCATCGAGCCGTTGGTCTGCGTGCCCAGCGCCAGCGGCACCATGTGCGCCGCCACCGCGGCGGCGGAGCCGCTGGAAGATCCGCCGGGCGTATGCTCCGCATGCTGCGGATTGCGCGTCTTGCCCGGTGCGTAGGTGGCGAGTTCGGTGGTGACGGTCTTGCCCATGATGACCGCGCCCGCAACGCGCAAGCTCCGCACCACGCTCGCATCCTCCGACGGCGTGCGCCCCGCGTGCAGCACCGTGCCGTTCTCGGTCGGCATGTCCGCGGTATCGATGACGTCCTTGATGCCCACCGGAACGCCGTGCAATGCGCCCAGCGGCTTGCCTTCGCGCTTCCACTCATCGGCCGCACGCGCCTGCTGCAAGGCGTAGTCCGGATCGAGAAAGGCCCAGGCTTGCACCCGGTCCTCCTCGGCCCGGATGCGCGCGAGGCAGGACGCGACCAGCTCCTCGGAGCTGATTCTGCCTTCAGCTATGGCGTTTGCCGCTTCGACGGCACCGAGCTCGTACAAGTCCATCGTCGTGATCGCTTTCGGCAGCAGCGCTCAGTGCCCGTAGAGCACGCTGGGCAGCCATAGTCCGATCCCGGGAAACTGGTAGAGCAGGAACAGCGCGAACACCTGGATCGCCATGAACGGCATCATGCCGGCGAAAATCTGGTTCAGCGTCACATGCTTCGGCGACACCCCCTTGAGATAGAACGCCGCCATCGCCACCGGCGGCGACAGGAACGCAGTCTGCAGGTTGAGTGCCACCAGCAGGCCGAAGAACAGCGGATCGACGCCGAATTTCGGCAGCAGCGGAATGAAAATGGGCATGAAAATGATGATGATCTCGGTCCACTCCAGCGGCCAGCCGAGGATGAAAATGATGAACTGCGCGAGGAGCATGAACTGCACCGGGCTCAGGCCCAGCGACAACACCCAGGTCTCGACGATCTCCTGGCCGCCGAGCAGGGCAAATGCGGCGGAGAAAATGCTCGAGCCGACGAACAGCCAGCACACCATCGCGGTAGTCTTGCCGGTGAGGAAGGACGAATCCTTGATGATCTGACCGAGGTCTTTCAGCGTCACCAGGATCACGCCCGCGGCGCCGCCGGTTCTCGCGCGCCAATGGTTGATGAAGCGATACACCGCCGCGAGCAGCGCCCCGCCCAGGGCGCCCACCGCCGCGGCTTCGGTCGGCGTGGCGAGGCCGAACACGATCGAGCCCAGCACCGCCAGTATCAGCAGCGCCAGCGGAAAGAACGAAGTGAGCAGCATCTTGAATACTTCCAGCCGCTCCCAGTTCCACATGACATACAAACCGGCCAGCCCGGCGGCGCACAAGCCGAGCATGACCCAGAACCATATCGGCGCCGGCAGGCGTTCCGCCTCGGCGGCGGCCGGTGCCTTCGCCGCGGCCGGCGCGACCGCCTTCTCTGCTTGCACAGGCGCAGGCGCAACGGCCGCGTCCGCCTTTGCGTCCCCTGCTGGCGCGGCTTCCGCCGTGGCCTCCTCGGCCGGTGGTTCCTGCAGACCTGCATCGTCACCTTCGCCCGCGCTGCCGAGTCCGCTCGGTTCCTCCACCACGTTGGTCGTGTCCACGCTGCCGGCCTCGACCAGGCCGGTGGTATCGACGACCTCGGGGGTCGTCGATACCCGATAGGTGATGCCCAGCACCGCCACGGCAAATGGCAGCGGCAGCAGCGTAACGATCAGCTGCCCGAGCACTTTCCGCTTCGGGAAACCAGTATCAGTGGCAAACGCACGCGACAGCCCGACCAGTGCATTTCTGCCGTGCCTGACCAGCGACTGCGCCAGCGCCGGCAGTTGCACCAGCCGCTCGCTCTGGGGCAGCGGCGGCATCAACGACGGCTTCCACAGCGCCAGCACGGTGAGGTAGCCG
>JAAOZY010000012.1 GCA_012274205.1 Betaproteobacteria bacterium | reverse complement strand
GATCAGCATACCGCCGAGCAGCGTACCGGGCAGGCTGCCGAGCCCGCCGACGATGATGGCGACGAAACTCGGCATGATCAGCGAAGTGCCGATGGTGGGGGCAAGCCCGAGCATGCCTGCAGCGAGTACGCCGGCAAGCCCGGCCAGATAGATGCCGAGGCCGAAGTTGAGGTTGCGCAGGATGCGGACATTGACGCCGAGCACCGAAACGGTTTCAAGATCGAGCGTGCCGGCGCGGATGCGTATGCCGAGGCGGGTGCGGTTCAGAATGTAGAACAAGCCGCCGACGGCAGCAGCGACCAGCACGACCATGAACAGGCGGTACCCGGTGAGGAAAAAGAATTCCGTGCTCAGCGGCGTGGTCAGAGCCTCCGGGATCGGGAACGGCACGCTCTGCGCGCCCCAGATATAGCGCGTGCCGTCCTCGAAGATATAGGCAAGGCCGAAGGTGAGCAGCAGGCTGTACAGCGGGTCGCGGCCGTAGAGGCGGCGGATCAGGAGGCGCTCCACCAGCAGGCCGATGGCTGCGGTAAGGAACGGCGCCAGCACGAGCGCGCCCCAAAAACCGACATAGGGCATGAGCGTGTAGGCGAGATAGGCGCCTATCGCGAGGAATCCGCCGTGGGCGAAATTGATCACCCCGCTCAGATTCAGGATCAGCGACAGGCCCAGGGCCATCAGCGCGTAGAACGCGCCGACGATCAGTCCGTTAAAAACGTTGAAGAAAAGTAATTGTGACATTCAGTTGTCGTACCTAATCCATTTATACATCGCACGCAGGAACGGCCGGCTGGACCTGCGCCTGCCGGAGATAACTGCAATCGTGATGGAGGAAACTCGATGCGCGCGGCGCGCTTGCGCGCCGCGCGATCACTCGGTGAAACCCGGAAGCTCAGGCGGGCCAAACCATCTTGCAGCCTGATTCCTCGAGCGTGGGCGAAACCTCCTCGCCCTTGACGACCTGGGTCACATTGAACAGGTCGTCGGGGCCGGCGGACCCCTTGGACTGCGCGTTGCCCACGTACAGATTGGGAATGAGCTGATTCTGACCGGCGCGGAAATATGCTGCGTCCGGCATCAGCGCCACCTCTGGCGGCAGCTTGAATCCCTGCAGTGCCTTCGCCATCTTGACCGCATCGAGGGACTTCGCGTTGGCGGCGGCAAGCGCGCAGGTCCAGGTCGCGGCGAAGCCGAACCAGGTGCGCGCGGTCGGAACCCGTCCCGTCTTCTTTTTGATCGCGGCAACAAACTCGGCCACGTGCGGCACGCCTGGCTGGTTCCAGTACCATTCGAACACCCAGGTGCCGACGCGCGCCTCGGGTGGTAGCCCCTCGAGTGCCTCGAGTTCCTGCTGGCCGCCAGCGAGGTGGACACGCTTTTCGAGGCCGAACTGCACCGCCTGCTTGATGCAGTTGATCATGTCGTCGCCCTGGGGCAGGACGATGATCACATCGGGCTTCGCCGCCTGCGCCTTGATCAGGTAGGAGGAGAAGTCGCTGGTGCCGAGCGGGGTTAGATCACCGCCGACCTTGACGTAACCGGCCTTGGTGCCCGCTTTTTCCAGCCCTGCCTGCAGCGTATGGCCGAAAGCATAGTCGGGCGTGATGAAGTACCACTTCTTGCCCATGGTCTTGATCAGCGCCGGGGTCACTGCGTTGGCTTCCGTCTGCGTCGGATTGCAGATGCGGAACACGTTCCAGTGGCAGGTCGCGCCGGTGACGGCATCGGTATGACCGCCGGGAACCACGTGGAGCACGCCCTTTTCGTTGCTGACCTGCGCCATCGCGAGCGCAAGCGCGGAATTCACGTTGCCGAGCAGGAAGTTGACCTTGTCGCGCTCGATCAGCTTGCGCGCCTTTTGCACTGCCGTGCCCGCGTCGCCGCTGGTCGAATCCTCGACCAGCAACTCGACCGGCCGGCCGAGTATGCCGCCCTTGGCATTGATCTGCTCAACCGCCAGCTGGCAGCCGACCAGTTCGTTTTTTCCGACCGCGGCAAAGGTGCCGGTGAGAGGATTGTCCAAGCCGATCTTGACCGCGTCTGCGGCGTTCGCTTTTCTTATGAACGGAGCGCCCAACTGAAGCACGCTTGCTGCTGCTGCGGCCTTGAGCACGGTGCGGCGGCCGATATTTCTGTCTGAAAAAGATCGAGCTGACATGGTTCTACTCCTCCTGTTGTAATTAGGGACGCGTGAACAGCGCGTTTTCGGATGCGGCGATTGGGGACGCACCAACGGCGAACCGGAAGCGTAACAATTCCGCTGTGCGAAGGGTTCTAGGGTATACCCTACATGGGGAGGCACAGAGATGCCGGCGTTGCCGAGAAAGACCGCGCGAAGACCTGCCAACGCAGCCGACCAAAGCCGGCTTCAGCTTTCGGCCGCGGCTTTACGATACTTCAGTTGCACACCGCGTTTATCTGCTGCATGTCGGTGACGCCCTGCAGGACCTTTTCGATGCCGTCCTGCCTGAGCGTGCGCATGCCGTTCTCGATCGCTGCGATTTTTACGTCCGCCACCGGGCTTCTGTTCTGCAGCAGGCGCTTGATCGCAGCATCAGCCAGCAATAGTTCGTAAAGACCGATCCTGCCCTGGTACCCGGTCCTGTCGCACTGTTCGCAGCCTTGTGCGCGGTAAAGGCTGATCTTTCCGCTGCTGCCGTGGCGCGCGCTCCACGCTTTCATCTGCTTGCGCGCATCGAGCCCGGTCTCGTTGCAGTATTGCGAGGCCATCTCCTCGAGCTCCGCTTCGGCAGGAACGTACGCGGTCTTGCATTCGGGGCACAGGCGCCGTGCCAGGCGCTGGCCCAGTACGCCGAGCAGCGCGTCGGCGAAGTTGAATGGATCCATGCCCAGGTCGAGCAGGCGCACGATGCTTTCCGCCGCGCTGTTGGTGTGCAGGGTGGACAGCAGCAGGTGCCCGGTCAGCGACGCCTCGATCCCTATCCTGGCGGTTTCGGCATCGCGCATTTCGCCCACCATGATGACGTCGGGGTCGGCGCGCATGAAACTGCGCATGGCGGCGGCAAAGCTCCAGCCGATTTTCGAATTGACCTGAACCTGGCGCAATCCGGGCTGGGTGATTTCGATCGGATCCTCTGCGGTCCAGATCTTGCGCTCGTCGGTGTTCAGAAACGCGAGCAGGGAATGCAGCGTGGTGGTCTTGCCCGAGCCGGTCGGGCCGCAGACGATGAACAGGCCGTGCGGCTTCGAAATCAGCCGCTTGATCGAGATCATGGCGTCCTCGTCCAGCCCCAATGCATCCATCGCAACCGGCTTGGCCGCGGCGAGGATGCGCAGCACGATGTCTTCGAGGCCGCTGGTCGTGGGCACGGTGGCGACGCGCAGTTCCACCTGCGCCGGGCCGTAGCGTTTGAAGTCGATCTTGCCGTCCTGGGGCTTGCGGTGTTCCGTGATGTCGAGCTGGCTCATGATCTTGATGCGCGACAGCAATGCATTGCGGAACTGCGCGGGCAGCTCGAGGTAGTCCATCAGCCTGCCATCCTTGCGCAACCGGACCCGCGTGGTCTTGGGCGCCAGATTCGCTTCAATATGGATATCGGAGGCTTTTTGCTCCACCGCGTCGAGAATAATACGGTTGACCAGCCCCACCAGGGCGCTGTCGCTGCTGACTACCTGCTGCTCGGTGAAATCCTGCTTGCCGCTCTCCGCGGTAAGCCGCGAGATCAGCTCGTCGACGCCAGCCACCGGCGTCCGGTTCGCGACGGGCGCGGCCGGCGCGTTTCTCGGCGCCTTGCGGCGATCGATCACCGGCGCCACGGTGGTTCCGGGGTCCGGCGGCGGGCCGTAGTGCCGCCTGAGTGAATCGGCAATGTCCTTCGCGGAGGCCGACACCG
>JAAOZY010000011.1 GCA_012274205.1 Betaproteobacteria bacterium | reverse complement strand
TAGCGTGCCTTCCTGCGTCACCAGCACACAGGAGCCCGCCACCTGGCCGTCGTGCTGCGACAGGAACAGCGCCGAGGGGTTGGACACGCCTTTCAGGCCCTTCTCGCCCATCGCGAACACGCCGAGTTCGTTCACCGCGCCGAAGCGGTTCTTGAATGCGCGGATCAGGCGGAAGCTCTGGTGGGTATCGCCCTCGAAATAGAGCACGGTGTCGACGATATGCTCGAGCACACGCGGACCGGCGAGCGCGCCTTCCTTGGTCACATGCCCGATGAACACCATGGTGGTGCCGGTCTGCTTCGCCAGGCGCGTCAGCTGCGCCGCGCACTCGCGCACCTGCGCCACCGATCCGGGCGCGGAGGAAAGCGCATCCGAATACAGCGTCTGGATCGAATCGATGACCACCACTTCCGCTTTGGCTTCGGCGAGGATTGCCTGGATTTTTTCGAGGTTGATTTCGGCCAGCAGCTGCAACCCGCCCGATTCCAGCCCGAGCCGGCTTGCGCGCAGCGCGACCTGCTCGGCCGATTCCTCTCCGCTCACATATATGGCCGCGCGCGCGACGCTCATCGACGCCAGCGCCTGTAGCAGCAGTGTGGATTTGCCGATGCCCGGATCACCGCCGATCAGCACCACCTGTCCCGCGACCAGCCCGCCGCCAAGCACGCGGTCGAATTCGGCCACGCCGGTGGGCACGCGCGCCGCCTCGCGCGCGCTCACCTCGGCCAGCTTCTGCAGCCTGGAGGCAGCCGCGACGCTCTTGTAGCGATGCGCGGTGCCGCTGTCGACTGCGGTTTCGATCAGCGTGTTCCAGGCAGAGCAGCTCGGGCATTGGCCCTGCCATTTCGGCGCGCTGCCGCCGCATTCGGTGCAGGTATAGGTGGATTTTGCTTTGGCCACGGCTATTCGACTTCGATCTGCGGCACTCGTGCGGCGAGGGCACACAGCAGCTCATAGCTGAGGGTGCCGGCGCTGGCCGCGACTTCGTCCGCAGACAGGCCCTCGCCCCACAATACCACCGGGCTGCCGACGCGGGCCTCCGCGATGTCGCTCAGATCGACGCACAGCATGTCCATGGATACGCGGCCCAGGGTATGGGTGCGCCTGCCGGCGACGAGCACGGGGGTGCTGCGGTCATTGAAGCCGGGGGCATGGCGCGGATAGCCGTCGGCATAGCCGCAAGCCACCACGCCGATGCGCATCGGGCGCATGGCCGCGAAAGTGCCGCCGTAGCCGACGCGGTCGCCCGGCTTCAATTCCTGCAGCGCGATGATTTCGCTGGCGAGCGTCATCGCCGGCTGCAGGCCGAGCGCGTCCGCGCTGAGTTCGGCGAACGGCGAGCAGCCGTAGAGCATGATGCCCGGCCGCACCCAGTCGGCGCGCGTTTCCGGATAACGCAGCAATGCCGCCGAGTTGGCCAGCGTTGCCTCGCCGCCGAGGCCCGCCGTCCATTGCGCGAAGCGCGCCATTTGCGCCGCCACGCCGCCAGCGCCGTCGGCGTCGGCGAAATGCGTCATCAGCGTGATCGCCGCCACTTTACCGCTCGCCTGCAGCCGCGAGTAGGCGGCGCGCACCTGCGCCCCGGCGAAGCCGAGCCGGTGCATGCCGGTATTGAGCTTGAGGCAGACTGCGACCGGCGCGGACAGGCGCGAGCGCTCGAGCATCAGGATCTGCTCCCGGTCGTGCAGCGCCAGCGTCAGACCGCAGCGATCGACCGTCTCCAGATCGGCCGGCTGGAATATTCCCTCGAGCAGCAGTATCGGCTTGGTGATGCCGGCTTCGCGCAGGCGCACTGCCTCGTTCAGATCAAGCAGCGCATAGCCGTCGGCGTCTGACAGCGCCGCCGCCGCGCGCAGCAGTCCATGGCCGTAGGCGCCGGCTTTCACCACCGCCCAGATCCTGGAATCACGCGCGTGGCGGCGCGCGACTTCGAGATTGTGCCGCAGTGCGGACGGCCGGATGCTGGCGCGAACCGGGCGCGGCATCTAGGGCGCCGAACTGTCGGGAACGCCGTTCACCGCTTCAGCCTTTGACGGAAGTCTTCAGCCTGCTCTTCGAAAATTCGACGAAGCTGGTGACCAGGCGCGAGCGGAATTTTTCCTTGGGATAGACCAGCGACAGCGTGCGCGTGAGCCGCGGCGAGAGCGGCAGCGCCACCAGCGCGCCGAGCTGCCGCTCCTTGGCTACGATCACTTTGGACATAATCGCAAATCCGAGGCCGGTTTCGACCACGCCCTTGATCGCGTCCGGACTACCGAGCTCCATGACGATATTCAATTCGTCGATCGAATGTCCGGCGCGCCGCAGGTAGCTGTCGGTGACTTCGCGCGTGCCCGAACCGGGCTCGCGGCTGATGTAGGGGTACTGCACCAGATGCTTGGGCGTCACCGATTTGAGCTTGGCCAGCGGGTGCGAGGGCGCACACACGACCTGCAGCTCATCCTCGCAGCAGTCCTCGGTGGACAGCCCGGGCAGGTGCGACGGCGCCTCGATCAGGCCGATGTCGAGGCTGTGCGCGGCAACGCCCTGCTCCACCGTCTCGGAATTGGCCACTGTCAGCCGCGCCTTGACCGAGGGGAAGGCGCTCTTGAATTCGCCCAGCACACGCGGCAGCATGAACTCGGCGATGGTCATGCTCGCGCCGATCAGCAACAGGCCCTGGACTTCGCCGGTCAACTCGCTGACGCGCGTATCGAGCTCGGCCGATAGGGAGAGTATCCGCTCCGCGTACTCGAGCACCACATCGCCCGCGGCCGTAAGCGATATCTTGCCATGTCCGCGGTCGAACAAACGCGTGTTGAAATGCTCCTCCAGCTGCTTGATCTGGAAGGTCACCGCCGGCTGCGTCATGAACAGCGTTTCCGCCGCCTTGGTGAAGCTGCTCTGCTTGGCCACGGCGTGAAATACCTGCAGTCGTCTGTCCGCCATACCCTGGTCCGCCCCGTCTTTTGTTTGCTGTATTATCAGGCCTTATTGAATCATAAATCGCCTCACAAGAACAGCTGATGCGCATTTTTCGCGATTTCCGGCAGTGCCGTGCTATAAGACGCCCTGCTCTCGATGCATACCTAACGGATTCAGCTCCCTCCCATAGATGAACCGCGGTTTCTACACCGTCATGGCGGCGCAGTTCTTCTCGTCGCTGGCGGACAACGCCCTGCTCATAGCGGCAATTGCGCTGCTGGTGCAGCTGCAGGGCGCGGCGTGGATGACGCCGCTGCTGAAATTCTTCTTCACCGTGTCCTACGTGGTGCTCGCGGCGTTCGTCGGGGCATTCGCCGACTCCATGCCCAAAGGCAAGGTGATGTTCATCACCAACAGCGTCAAGCTCGTCGGTTGCGCACTGATGTTCTTTTACGATTATTTCGCGCTGCTCGGAATCGACTCCCACGAGGTCGTTCTGGCCTCCTACGCGGTGGTCGGTCTGGGCGCGGCAGCGTACTCGCCCGCAAAATACGGCATCCTGACCGAGATGCTGCCGCCGCGCCAGCTGGTGATCGCCAACGGCTGGATCGAGGGGCTGACGGTCGCGTCCATCATCATCGGCACCATGCTCGGCGGCGCGCTCATCAACCCCAGGGTTTCGGCCCTGCTGCTTTCAATCGACGTGCCGCGCATCGACACCGGCATCGACATGCCGCCCGAGGCCGCGATCCTGGTCATTTCGCTGTTCTACCTGATCGCCGCGGCGTTCAATCTGCGCATCCCCGACACCGGCGCGCGTTACCACCAGCAGTCGCGCAACCCGCTGGTCATGGTCGGGGACTTCGTCACCTGCTTCACCACGCTCTGGCGCGACAAGCTGGGGCAGATTTCACTCGCCGTCACCACGCTGTTCTGGGGCGCCGGCGCAACCCTGCAGTTCATCGTGCTCAGATGGGCCGAGCGCAGGCTGGAGATGCCGCTGAGCCAGGGCGCGATCCTGCAGGGCATAGTCGCCCTGGGCGTGGCGCTGGGAGCGGTCCTCGCCGGACGCCTGGTGCCGCTGAAAAAGTCCCTGAACGTGCTGCCCGTGGGCGTGGCCATGGGCCTGGCCGTCCTGTCCCTGATGTTCGTCACCTGGCTGCCGCTGGTGTGTATTTCCTGCTCATCCTGGTGGGGGCGCTGGCCGGCTTCTTCGTGGTTCCGATGAATGCGCTGCTGCAGCACCGCGGTCACGTACTGCTGTCCGCCGGCCACTCGATCGCGGTGCAGAACTTCAACGAGAATCTCAACATTCTGCTGATGCTGGCGCTGTACGCGCTGATGATCCGCGCCAACTTCGCCATCAACACCATCATCACGCTGTTCGGCGTGTTCGTGTGCCTGACCATGCTGCTCGTGATCAGGCGCCACAAGCACAATCAGCTCAAGGAAGACTCGCTGCACCTCATCGGCATCGAGAAGCACTGACGCCGTCGCCGTTACACAGCCGGTGGCGGAACACCGCGCAGCTACCTGATCTCGCGCGCGATCTCGATGTTCATGCCGCTGGTATTCGGATGCACCGGCTTGCTCTCGCCTTCCAGGTCGCCAGGCTCGGGCATCACGTTGCCGGACTTGGTCACTCGCGCAGCCACGACCACCTCGGAAAAATCGGATAGCTTGGCCGCGGGGTTCATCGCCATCGAGTCGTCAAACGAGAACTTGAGCGGCAAATCCTTGACTTTGACGCGCACCGCGGCCAGCGGCATGCGCGAACCCTGGGCCGGCCGCGCCAGCACGAACACGGTGTCCTCGGGCGCGGCGCGCGCGGCCAGCGCCGGCGCGAGCTTGATCGTCCCGCTCAGGTGCGCCGCATTGGCCGCGGCCGCGCCGGCCGAAGGCTGCGCCTTGCCCGCCGGTCCCGCCTGCGCCACTGCAGCCGAGGGGCCGGCGCCGCCCAGCTTGTCCTCGGCTTCCTTGATGCTGGTTCGCACGGAATTTCCCATTTCCGAATCCGGCGGCAGCAAGGGCAGCATCCGCTTCCAGTATTCGGCCGCCTTGGCGAAATTCTGCTTTTCGAACTCCACCGTGCCGGCCAGCGCAAGCGCCTTGACATTGTTGCCGTCCGCCTTCAGCGCGCGCTGGATCAGCGCCTCCGGTTTGCCCTGCAGGCTCTGCCCCTGCGCCATGGCGAGGCTGTCGGCGTAATCCGCCAGCAACTGGGCATTCTGCGGAAACCTGGCCTCGGCTTTGGCGTAGGCGGCCGAGGCATCGGCAAAGCGCCCGAGCGCGCTGTAGGTGCGCGCCAGCATGGTCCAGCCTTCCACGTCATCCGGATTGGACTCCAGATGCTGCGCCAATTTCGCGACCATGGACTCGATCTGATCCTGCGTGAGTCCGTGCGGCGCGCCCTGAGCCGAACTGGCCGTGCTCGCATCCAGGCCCTGCGGGGTGCCCACCACGAGATAGATCGAGACCGCGGCCAGTGGCAGGGCCACCGCAAGCGCTATGGCGGCCACGCTCGAGCGCGTGACTGGCGCCGCCGCACTTGTTTCGGGATCGCCTGCGACCTCCAGCAATCCGCGCTGAAAATCGGCGCGGGCCGCCTCCCACTGTTCGCGCTCAATGGTGCCCGCGACGAGGTCGGCATCGAGTTCCGCCAGCTGATCGCGGAATACCGTCAGGCGGGAAGCCGCGTGCGACACGCCGGCGCCGGCACTGCCGCGGTTACGCAGCAGCGGCGTAACCAGGAACGCAAGCGCCACCGCCGTCAGCAGCGCCACGTACACCCAGAACAGCGTCACGGACGCTCCTCAGACGAATCGAGCAGGGCCTGGACCCGAGCCTGGTCCGCATCGCTGAGCGGCGGTGCGGCCGCAGCACTCCGCCGTCGCCCCAGGTAGTAGAACAATCCCGCCAGCACCGCCAGCAACAGCGCGAATGGGCCGAACCATAGCGGAACCGTGGTCGCCTTGACCGGAGGGTTGTAGAGCACGAAATCGCCGTAGCGCGCCACTAGAAACTGGGTAATCTGATCTTCGTTCATGCCTGCCTTCAATTTCTCGCGAATCTCTTTTTTCAAGTCCATTGCCAACTCCGCATGGGAATCGGCAATGGTCTGGTTCTGGCACACCAGGCAGCGCAATTGCTCCTCCAGCTTGACGGCGCGTTTCTCCAATGCCGGATCGGGGACCGCCGGCGCCGCCTCCTTGGCAAGCGCAGATCCGGCGAAGGCTAACAGCAGCAACAGCATGAGCAGCTTACGCATTTCCGTTCAGTTCCTTCACCAGCGGCAGAATCTTGTCGCGCACGACTTCCGGGGTCACCACGCCAATGCGCTTGTAGCGGATCACGCCGGCCTTGTCGATGACGTACGTTTCCGGAACGCCGTAGACGCCGTAGTCGATGCCGACGCGGCCGTCATGGTCAAATGCCGACGTCTGGTAGGGGTTGCCCAATCGTTCCAGCCACTGGAGTCCGGCGGCGCGCTCGTCCTTGTAGTTCAGTCCTATCACCGGCACAACGCCGGTACGCGCAAGCGCAAGCACGGTGGGGTGCTCTTCGCGGCAGGAAACGCACCAGGAAGCCCACACGTTCAGCATCCAGACCTTGCCCAGCATATCCTTCTGCGAAATCGTCATTTCCGGACGGTCCAGCTGTGGCAGATTGAACGCCGGCGCAGGCTTGTTGATCAAGGGCGACGGCACTTCGCGCGGGTCGAGCGTCAGGCCGATCGCCAGAATAGCAACGAGCGCTGCGAACACCAGCGCCGGAATCAGGATACGGGCGCGCAACATCGTCAATGCGCCGGAGAAGGATTCAGGCCAGCTGCGACAGCCGCTTGAGTCGAACCCGATCGCGCGCGAACGCGATAGCGCCGGTCGAACGCGGCGACCAGACCGCCTATGCCCATCAGCAGGCAACCGCCCCAGATCCAGCCGATGAACGGCTTGTGATAGAGGCGCACCACCCATGACGTCGGTGACAGCGAATCACCCAGAGCGACGTACAAGTGGCGGGTAAAGCCGGCGTCGATGGCCGCTTCGGTCATCGGCATGTTTTGCACCGTAAACAGGCGTTTTTCCGGATGCAGCGTCACCACCGGCTCGGCGCCGCGCGTTACATTGATGGTGGCGCGGTCCGCGGTGTAATTAGGACCGTTCACATGCTTGATCCCGGCGAACTGGAAGGTATAGCCATGCAGCTGTGCCGTATCACCCACATCCATGCGCACATCCGTTTCGGCCTCATACCCTCGTACCAGGGTTACGCCGACGATGAACACGGCCACCCCGGTGTGCGCGAGCAGCAGGCCATAGTAGCTGCCCGGCAATTGCGCCAGGCGCGCGCCGATGCGCCCTTTCGGCGCACTCGCGAGCTGCGCCTTGAGGCTGACCAGGCTGGCGGCAATGATCCAGATCGCCAGAAAGATGCCAAAACCGATCATGGCGGTCCAGCGACCCATCGCGAGCGGCACGATGATCGCGGCAACGAAACTCACCGCCAGCGCCCAGCGCAGCCGCAGCGCGAGCTCAGGCAGGCTGGCCTCCTTCCAGCGCGCGAGCGGACCGACCCCCATGAGGAACAGCGCAGGCGCCATCAGCGGCACGAATACGGCTTCGAAATAGGGCGGCCCGACCGAAATCTTGCCCAGGCCCAGAGCGTCGAGCACCAGCGGATAGAGCGTGCCCAGAAGCACGGCGGCCGCTGCGACCAGCAATAGCGCATTATTGGTGAGCAACATCGATTCGCGCGACACCAGTGCGAAGCGCCCGCCCAAGCCGACCTTGGCCGTACGCCAGGCGAACAGCGTGAACGAAGAGCCTACGACCACCGTGAGAAAGGCAAGGATGAAGACACCGCGCTTCGGATCGGTGGCGAACGCATGCACCGAAGTCAGTACGCCCGAGCGTACAAGGAAAGTCCCGAGCAAACTCAGCGAGAACGCGAGGATAGCCAGGAATACGGTCCAGCTTCTGAATGCGCCGCGCTTTTCGGTCACGGCGAGCGAATGGACCAAAGCCGTTCCGACCAGCCAGGGCATGAACGACGCATTTTCCACGGGATCTCAGAACCACCAGCCGCCCCAGCCGAGCACATAGTAGGACCAGCCGCTGCCAAGCGCGATGCCCAGCGTCAGAACGGACCATGCGACCGTAGTCCAGGGACGCGACCAGCGGGCCCAGGTGGCGTCGAGCCGGCCGTCGATCAGCGCCGCCATGGAAAACGCAAACGCCACCGAAAAGCCGACATAGCCCATGTACAGCATGGGCGGATGGAACACCATGCCCGGATCCTGCAGCAGCGGATTCAGGTCGCGGCCGTTCGCCGCCGCGGGCAGCAGCCGGTCGAATGGATTCGAGGTGAGCAGCATGAACAGCAGAAATCCGATGGAAACCATGCCCATGACGCTGAGTACCCGTGCGACCATCTCCCGCGGCAGGCTGCGGCTGAATAGGGTCACGGCAAACATCCAAAAACCCAGCATCAGCGTCCACAATAGCAGCGACCCTTCGTGGCCGCCCCACACGGCGGCCACGCGATAAGCGAGCGGCAACTGCGTGTTGGAATGTTCGGCCACGTATTTCACCGAGAAGTCGTTGGTTACGAATGCGTAGGTAATGCACCCGAACGCCAGTGCGATGAACAGGCACTGTGCCTGTGCCGCGGGGCGCGCGAGCGCAATCCAGGCGGCATTGCCGCGCGCCGCCCCGATCAGCGGCAGGCTGCTTTGCACCAACGCGATGCAAAGCGCGAGAATCAGCGCGAAATTTCCAAGTTCGGGTACCATTATTTCCCCTTCTCCGATGCCATCATCGACTGGGCCGCCTTCTTGGCACCCGCCTGGTTCAGCGCATCCTGCGCCGCCGGCGGCATATAGTTTTCATCGTGCTTGGCCAGCACTTCCTCGGCGCGGAAGGTGCCGTCCGGACCGATCTTGCCCTGGGTTACCACACCTTTGCCTTCCTTGAACAGGTCGGGCAGGATGCCGCGATAGACCACCGGGATGCTCTTCGCGGTATCGGTCACGACGAACTGCACGCTGACGCCGTCGGCCTCGCGCTTGAGGCTGCCTTTTTCGACCAGGCCGCCGATGCGAAAGCTCTTGCCTACCGGCGCCTCGTTCGCGGCGACCTGGGTGGGCGTGTAGAAGAACACCAGGTTCTTTTGAAACGCCGAAAGCACCAGGGTGGCTGAGAGCGCGAGCCCGGCGACGCCGACCCCGACCAGAACAAAACGTTTATGCCTCGGTTTCATGATTTCTCCTGCGTGCCGCGTAATATTTCGCGAGGCTCTCGATCACGCCGCGCCGGCGCGTGATCAGAGCCACAATCTCGACGACGAGCGCGACCAGGGTGACAACGTACGAGCCCCATACGTAGAGGCCATAGCCGCCCATGGCGATAAAATCCTGCCAGCTGCCCCAGTTCATGCCCGCCCGCCTATTTCCGCCGCGACCCACTCGGTCTGGCGCTCGCGTTCGAGAATCACGCAGCGCACCCGCGCCAGCGTGGCAGCGATACTATACATCCAGAAACCCAGAGCCATGATCAGCATGCCGAGCAGCATCGTCTTGGCCATCGTGGGCGAACCGGTCAGGCTCACCGATGCACCTTGGTGCAGCGTGCTCCACCATTTCACCGAAAAATAAATGATCGGAACGTTGATCACGCCCACCAGCGCCAGCACGGCGCCGGCCTTGTCGGCGCG
>JAAOZY010000084.1 GCA_012274205.1 Betaproteobacteria bacterium | reverse complement strand
GCCGAAGTGAAGCGGCAGATCGGCGTGCCGGTGCTGACCGACGTGCACGAGATCGGCCAGATCGAGGCTGCGGCAGCCGTGGTGGACGTGCTGCAGACGCCCGCCTTTCTTTGCCGCCAGACTGATTTCATCAATGCAGTGGCGAGCGCGGGCAAGCCGGTCAACATCAAGAAGGGCCAGTTTCTCGCACCCGCGGACATGAAGAACGTCGTGGCCAAGGCGCGGCGTGCCGCTGCCGCACATGGCTACGGCGACAACATCCTGGTGTGCGAGCGCGGCACCAGCTTCGGCTACAACAACCTGGTGTCGGACATGCGCGCGCTGGCGATCATGCGCGAGACCGGCTGCCCGGTGGTGTTCGACGCCACCCATTCGGTGCAGCTGCCCGGCGGACAGGGCACGGTGAGCGGCGGACAGCGCGAGTTCGTGCCGGTGCTCGCACGCGCTGCCGTGGCGACCGGCGTGGCCGGACTGTTCATGGAGACCCATCCCGACCCGGCGAAGGCGCTGTCCGACGGGCCCAATGCCTGGCCGCTCGCGCACATGAAGCAATTGCTGGCTACGCTGAAGGCGCTGGACGAGGTGGTCAAAAGGCAGGGATTCGCGGAGCAGGCGCTTTGACGGAATCCGGAGTTAGCGGCGTAAAATCCAAGAACCCGCTGCAAAATGAATTTTGCAGCGGCCCCATTAGGGGAGTATGAGGGGAGACGCCCCGAAGGAAGTCCCCTCGGGGGATATCCCCTCATATTGAGCTGAACTCGAAGTCTGAATCGGAACAAGGACAGAAACATGAGCTCGATAGTCGACGTGGTGGCAAGAGAAATACTGGATTCGCGCGGCAATCCGACGGTGGAAGCCGACGTGCTGCTCGAATCGGGCGTGATGGGGCGCGCTGCGGTGCCTTCGGGCGCGTCCACCGGCTCGCGCGAAGCGAATGAACTGCGCGACGGCGACAAGCTGCGCTATCTGGGCAAGGGCGTGCTGCATGCGGTGGAACACGTCAACACCGAGATCTCCGAGGCCATCATGGGCCTGGATGCGGCCGAGCAGAGTTTCATCGACCGGACCCTGATCGACCTGGACGGCACCGACAACAAGTCGCGCCTGGGCGCGAATGCGATGCTCGCGGTGTCGATGGCTGTGGCCAAGGCCGCGGCCGACGAGTGCGGCCTGCCGCTGTACCGCTAGTTCGGCGGCGCCGGCGCGATGCAGATGCCGGTGCCGCAGATGAACATCATCAACGGCGGCGCGCACGCCAACAACAGCCTGGACATGCAGGAGTTCATGATCGTGCCCGTCGGCGCGCAGAGCTTCCGCGACGCGCTGCGCTGCGGCGCCGAGGTGTTCCACGCGCTCAAAGCGCTGCTGAACAAGCGCGGCATGCCCACGACCGTTGGCGACGAGGGCGGTTTCGCGCCGAATCTGCCAAACCACGAAGCGGCGCTGCAACTGATCATGGAGGCGATAGACAAGGCCGGCTACCAGGCCGGGCAGGACGTGCTGCTTGCCATCGATTGCGCCGCCTCGGAGTTCTACAAGGACGGGCGCTACGTGCTCGAGTCGGAAAAGTTGCAGCTCACCTCGGGTCAATTCACCGACTACCTGGCGACGCTGGCCGACAAGTACCCCCTCATCAGCATCGAGGACGGCATGGCGGAGGCCGATTGGGATGGGTGGAAAATCCTCACCGAACGCCTGGGCAAGAAGATTCAGATCGTAGGCGACGATATCTTCGTCACCAACACCAAGATTCTGCGCGAGGGCATCGCCGAGGGCGTGGCCAACTCCATCCTGATCAAGGTCAACCAGATCGGCACGCTCACCGAAACCTTCGCGGCCATAGAAATGGCCAAGCGCGCCGGCTATACCGCGGTGATTTCGCACCGCTCCGGCGAAACCGAGGACACCACCATCGCCGACATCGCGGTCGGCACCAATGCGCTGCAGATCAAGACCGGCTCGCTGTCGCGCTCGGACCGCATCGCGAAGTACAATCAGCTGCTGCGCATCGAAGAGGATCTGGGCGATACCGTGGGCTATCCCGGCCGCGATGCTTTCTATCAGCTGCGCTAGGCGATCGTAAGCACGGACTGCCGATGCGCGTCCTGACCATCGTACTTGCCGCGCTGATCGTGCTCATACAATATCCGCTGTGGCTGGGCAAAGGCGGCTGGTTGCACGTGTGGGAGACCGATCGCCTGGTCACGGCGGCGAAGGAGAGCAACGCCAAGCTGCGCGCGCGCAACGACGCGCTCGATGCCGAGGTGCGCGACCTGAAGCAGGGTTACGATGCGATCGAGGAGCGCGCGCGCTACGAACTGGGCATGATCAAGCAGGACGAGATCTTCTTCCACATTCTGGACCAGCACCCGGCTGCAAGTCCGGACGCGCCGCCGGCCGGCGCTTCCGCGGTGCCGCCGTCCAAACCCTAGCCGCGGCCGCGCGCGCCCGGCGCCGTGCGTATAATCTTCGGAACACCGCGTACATGCATCGCGGAAAATGCCGCTTAGAGGAGGCGCCATGAAGCTTACGCCGCAGCAACTTGTGGAATTTGAACGCGACGGCTATCTGTTCTTTCCCGGGATGTTCAAGCCGGAGGAGATACAGGTGCTGATCGACGAGGTGCCGCAGCTGTACGCGCAGCGCCGACCGGAGAACGTGCGCGAGAAGGGCAGCGACGCGGTGCGCACCAATTTTGCCGCGCACCTGTACAGCTATCCTTACGCCAAGCTTGCGCGTCATCCGCGCATGATCGAACCGGTGAGTCAGGTGTTCGGCGACGAACTCTACATGCACCAGTTCAAGATCAACGGCAAGATGGCCTTCGACGGCGACGTGTGGCAATGGCACCAGGACTACGGCACCTGGAAGAACGACGACCAGATGCCGGAGGCGAAGGCGATGAACGTCGCCATCTTCCTCGACGAGGTGAACGAGTTCAACGGGCCGCTGATGTTCATTCCCGGCAGCCACAAGGTGGGCGTGATCGACGCGGCGCACGATACCTCGACCACCAGCTATCCGCTCTGGACTATCGATCAGGACACGATCACGAAGCTGGTGCGGCGCGGCGGCATCGTGTCGCCCAAGGGACCGGCCGGATCGATGATCATGTTCCATTCCTGTCTGGTGCATGCCTCGACTTCGAATTTGTCGCCGTGGAACCGCGTCAGCGTCTACCTCAGCCTGTGCGCGGTGTCGAACCATATTCGCCGCTTCAAGCGCCCGGAATACATCGCGCACCGGGATTTCACGCCGATCCGTTGTCTCCCCGACGATTGCCTGCTGCGGCATTATGAGGTGCCGCTGCCGTGGAAGGACGGCACCCCCGAAGAAGCGCTGAAGCCTGCGGTCGTGTAGAGCGCTTTCAAGCGATTCCCCATGGAGGGCGTGACACGATGAACCTTTACAGCAAACTGCAGCAGCGCGAGGCCGAAGGCAAGCCGCTGCGCGTCGGCCTGATCGGCGCCGGGAAATTCGCCGCGATGTATCTGGCGCAGGTAAGGAAGACGCCGGGCGTGCATCTGGCCGGCATTGCCGATCTCGCTCCGGCCGCGGCCAGGGCGAACCTGGAGCGCGTCGGCTGGAAGCCTGAGCAGTTCGGCGCGGCCTCGCTCGACCAGGCCCTGGCCAGGGGCAATACCCACCTCGGTGAGGACTGGCAGGCGCTGGTCGCGCATCCGCAGATCGATATCGTCGTGGAATGCACCGGCAATCCGCCCGCGGCGGTGGAGCACTGCCTGGCTGCGTTCGCG
>JAAOZY010000010.1 GCA_012274205.1 Betaproteobacteria bacterium | reverse complement strand
CTTCAGACACGATTGCCTCCTTTTGTGGGCTCTTGGAAACTTCTTCGCCGACCGGCATGCAGCGCCGATGCGCCCGCGCCTCGGTCTTGTTTTGAGATGTTCTCCTCAGCTGGCGGCAGCCCGCCGTTTGCCGCATTCGAAAGCCGGCTTTGAAGACAAATACTAGGTGGAGCGATGCTTTGCCTGCTACTGTGGCAGACCCTAGTTTCCGGGGTGGCGGTGTAAGCTGGACGTAAGCGAGGCCGCCGTACCCGGGGCCTGAACCAGTACCAGCCCGAAGTCGCTGGCGGGGGGCAGCTCAGTTAGATTTGACGCGGCGCCGTGCTGTCCGGACCGGGGGCGGGCTCAGCCGTGCGGCCGCCCAGGCACAGGCGGAACAGTTCGCCGAGTGTGCCAACTTCGAGCCTCTGCATGATCCGGTGGCGATGGAATTCGACGGTCCTGTTGCTGATGAACAGTTCCTCCGCAGTCGCCGCGTTGCTCTTGCCGGCGAGTATCTTGTCGAGTACCTGGCGCTCGCGCCGCGTGAGGGCGGCAAGCCGCGCCTCGAGCGCCGCCTGCGCCATCCGCTCGCGGTGGGTCTGCGCGTCGAGTTCCAGCGCATCCAGCGTCAGGCACAGCAGCCGGTAATCGTCGAATGGTTTCTCGATGAACTCCACCGCACCGCGCTTTACCGCATCCACCGCGGTCGGAATGTCGCCGTGGGCGGTGATGAATATGATCGGCAGCCGGATGTTGCGCGCCTGCAGCACTTGCTGCAGCTTCAGCCCGCTCATCCCGGGCATGCGGATGTCGAGCAGCAGGCAGCCCGAATATTCGGGCAGGTAATATTCGAGGAAGCTCTCGGCCGAAGCGAAGGAGCGCACCCGCAGCCCGCTCACGCTGAGCATCAAATGCATCGCGTCACGTACCGCCTCGTCGTCGTCGACGAGAAACACCTGCTGAGTTGCGGCGGCGTTCATGCCGGTTCGGTCGGGAGCGTGAAATGAAACACGCAGCCGCGCTCCGCGCCGGGCTCATGCCAGAGCCTGCCGCCGTGAAACTCGATGATCGAACGGCTGATGTTCAGGCCGATGCCCATGCCGCTTTCCTTGGTGCTGAAAAAAGGCGTGTAGAGATTTGCGGCGACCTGCGCGGGAATGCCGGGCCCGCTGTCGCGCACCGATACCCGCAGCATCGCGTCGCTGTCCTGCGCGCAGCTGATTCGCAGCACTCTCGCTTCGCCGCCGGTCTGCTGCATCGCTTCCATGGAATTCCTGGCGAGGTTGAGCAACACCTGCTCGATCATGATTGCATCGACCAGCACCGGCGGCAGCGACGGCGCCAAATCCGTCAGCACTTCCACCGCGGCCTTTTCCGCCTCCATCGCGATCATCTGCACCGTCCCGGCGATGATAGTCTTGAGTTCGTGGGTGCTGCGCAGGGGTTCCCGCTTGCGCACGAATTCGCGCATGCGGTTGATGATGCCGCCCGCGCGCACCGCCTGCGCCGCGCATTTTTCCATGAAACCGAGCAACTCCCCGGTGTCGAAGCTGCCGGAGCGCAGCATGCGCACGCAGCCTTGATTGTAGCTGGCGATGGCGGTCAGGGGCTGGTTCAGCTCGTGCGCGAGAGACGAGGCCATTTCGCCGATGGTGATCAGTTTGGCGCTCAGCTGCAGCTTCTCCATCTGCTGCCGGCTTGCCCGCTCCGCCTGCTTCGCTTCGGAAATGTCGGCAATGATCTTCAGGCTGACCCTGCGCCCGTCGACCCAGCCCACCGAGCGCGCGTGAACGAGGAACCAGCGATCGTTCGCCGGCTCGCGGAACTCCCCCTTCAGCGCAAGCGAGCCGTCCTTGGCGTCCGCGGCCCGGGCAAAGAAATCGGCCGGAGCGACCTCGAATGCGTTTTCGAAATCGCGCGCGTTCCCGCTCTGCGCGTCGATGCCGAAAAAGTCGCTGAAGCGGCGGTTGGCGTACAGCATCCTGCCGTCGTCCATGTCGTTGACGTAAACTGCGGCTTCCAGTTCTTCGAGTACGGTGACGAAGCGCTCATCGGCGCTCTCGAGCGCGCGGCGCACGCGTGCGACCGCCAGCGCAAAAATCTGCAGCGTGCAGAACAGCACCGCGCCCTCCCAGTAGAAATACAGCGCGACCGTATAGGGATTGACGGAATGGAACATGACCATCCACGACAGCGTGGCCAGTGCGGCGATCGACGCGCCGGCAAGCCGGCCCGCGGTCCAGGCCGCGATGAATACCGGCAACAGATAGAGCAGCGCCAGCCGCACGGCATAGCCGGTGGCGTAGTCGGCCAGCGCGATCAATCCGACCAGCGCGACGGCCAGGGCCAGGGCGCGGCGCGGATCGTCGAGCAAGAAGCCGCCGACGGACTGCAGCGCCGCGGGCAGCAGGCGCGAGCCGGGAAGTGGTGTGGCGGACATCGGATGGGCGGGGGAATGCCTGTGTTGCCAGGCGTGTCCCGGCTCCTCGGCAGCGCAATGTTGGCGCTATGCTAGCAAAGTGCGCGCGCCCGGCATAGTTGGGGGCGCCGGCGTTTCGGGCGCCGGCGCCACCAGATCCCTGAGCGTCAGCGCGTGCACCTGATCCTCGATCGCGGCATTGATCTTCGCCATGATCGACTCGATCTCCGCCGGGGCGGGCAGCGACTGCGGTCCCAGGTACTGCTCTTCACCGGCGGTGCGCACCGCGTACAGCAGATCCTTCAGCGTGATCGAGCCGATGTCGCGGCTCGGCAGATAGGCGGGAGGATCGCCGCCGGTCTGTACCAGCATGCCGCCGTGCATGAGCGAGTCGAGCACGCGCTGCAGGGCGTAGGTGGGCACGCCCAGACGCTGGGTCAGCCCGGGGAAAGTCCAGGCCGCGGCGCCGTCGAAGTAGCTCTTGCCGATCATGTACATCAGCATCAGGCCGAGGCGCTCGCGCATGCGGTTGCTCAGCCGCGGCTCGCCCTGCTCCAGCACCAGGTATTCGGGGTTCTGGCTGTAGAACGCGATGCTCGCGCCGAGCAGCAGGATCAGCCAGTTGAGGTAGAGCCAGATGAGGAACAGCAGGAAAATGGCGAAGCTCGAGTAGATCGCGGCGTACTGGGTTGAGGTGCGCGCGAACTCGGCGAACGCCCAGCTCGCCAGCTGCCACAGCAAGCCGGCCACGATGCCGCCGGTCAGGGCGGCGTTCATGCGCACGCGCGTATTGGGCGCAAAGCGGTAGGCGAATACGAACACCGCGATGACGAAGAACACCGGTATCGCCTGCCCCAGCGCATAGACCACGCCGCCGAAGGGCTCGGTCGCGAGCAGACGCTGCACCGGAGGCGCAGCCATGATGGCGGAAGCAAGCCCGATCACCGAGAACATCAGCACCGGACCGATCAGGAGCACGCTCAGATAGCCGCTGAAGCGGCGCGCGAGACTGCGCAGCTGCGCCACATGCCAGATGTAGTTGACCGACTCCTCGATCTTCTGCATCAGCGATACCACGGTGTAGATCAACAGCGCCAGGCCGATCGATCCCAGCACCTTGAAGTTCAGGTTTTCGATGAACTTGATGATCCACTTGCTCACGTCCGCGCTTCTCTCGCCCAGCGGGGCGAGGAACCTGAGCAGCAGCGGATCGATCTGGTTGTATACGCCGAAGGCCTTGAGCACGGAAAAGCTCAGCGCCAGCAGCGGCACCAGCGACAGCAATGTGGTGAACACGAGGCCGGTGGCGCGCAGCGCCAGCTGGCCGTAGGCGAGGTCGCGCGCGAGCACGAGCACGAAGCGCAACAGCCTGGTCGCGCCTGTTTTCCAGCCTGGTTGGGCGTCGAAGCGGCCGCTCCAGATTGCGCTGTACAGATTGGATCGGAAGCCGCTGCGCGTCTCGCTTGCCACTAGGTGCTCCTGTCGCGCACCGGTGCGGCGCGCCGGATGCAGGCGCCGCGTTCAATGCGGGATTGGTCTCGGGCTCATCCTACCAGCTGGCGCGACATTATTCATCGTTGGCGCAAGCGCCGCCGGCGCGCGGCCTATCGATTGCCGATGAGCGAGCGCAGGCTGGCGACGATGGCTGGATCGTCGAATGTGCGCGCGCCCAGTGCCCTGTAGACGATGCGTCCTTCGCGATCCAGGACAAAGGTCGTGGGCAGGCCGCTCACGCCGAATGCCTTGAGCGCCTTGCCCTCCCGGTCGAGCAGCAGGCGGAAGCTCGGCGCCGGATCGACGGAGCCGCGAAAACCGAGCACGTCTTCGAGTTCCTCCCCGGCATCGATGCCGACGATCGCGAAGGGCTGGCCCCGCATGATCTGCTTAAGCCGCTCCAGCGCCGGCATTTCGCGCCGGCAGGGCGGGCACCAGGTCGCCCAGAAATTCACGATCACCACTTTTCCGCGCAATTCGGACAGGCGCAGGTTTGCGCCATCCACCGCTTCCAG
The DNA here is from genome assembly GCA_012274205.1 of Betaproteobacteria bacterium. Taxonomy (GTDB): domain Bacteria; phylum Pseudomonadota; class Gammaproteobacteria; order Burkholderiales; family SG8-39; genus 2-12-FULL-64-23. The sequence continues at coordinate 2,890 of JAAOZY010000010.1, read as the reverse complement.
CACGAGGTCCGGTGCCTGCGCGCGCTCCGGCACCGGCGTCAGGGTTTGCGCCGGCTCCGCGGACCATGCGGGCGTCGCGCAAAGCGCCAGGAGTCCGGTCAAAGCGGCGGCAAGTCGAAGTTCAAGGCGCACGGCAGCGTATCCCCTCAATTACAGCATTGTGGCTTGCTCCGGACACGGTCCAGTTGAGCAAGAGATCAAAGCGGCTGCCCTGGGGCAGCGGCGCGGCGCTCATTCCGAGGACCGTGTCGCCCCGGGCGAGCGTCTGGCGCGTGGGCAGCTGGGAGAACTCAAAACCCATGCGTGCCGCCGCAGCCAGCGGCGGCGATCGCCATTCTTCCATCCACGCTTCGCGTGTCTTGAGCGGCAGGCTGCGGCCGGCTTCCGACATGATGCGCCAATCGCGCAGATCGTAGCGCATGGGCGCGTCGGCGGCGTAGCGCAGCACCACCCTGAAAACGCAGTTCGACGCATAATGCCGTGCCCTGTCCGAGGCCAAGCCGCGGCCGAGCAGGAAGGCCCGCACCGGATCCGCGGCGAGCGGCTTTACCAGGACCGAGATTCCGTCGCCGCTCCATTCCATGGTTTCCGCGTCGGACGCGGCCTCGTCCGCGCCTCCGGCCTGGGCGTACGCACTCTGGTCGCCGCAGATTGCCGAAACAAGCGCCAGCAGGAAGATCGTGCGCATGAATATCGCCTGGGTCGCGGCCGGGGGACGGCGCTGCGCGCGGACGCGGCCGGAGTCCGTCACGAAGCGTGCGGATCCCGGGCCGTGCCCGCTGCGCCGGACTCGATCTGTGTTCAGGGCGCGATGTAAGCGTAGCCCTTTGATTGATAGGCCATGAGGGAAATGAATCCGTTCCCCACCACATGCACCTGCGGCAGGACTTTTTCAACTTTGGTTCCCTGCTCGCGCACCGCCACTGCGCATTGCTCGAACCCGTCCACGCCCTGTGACGAGCTCATCTGCTGGATCTTGTGCGCGATCTTCTCCGCCATCGGCCGGTCCTCGGGTTTGATTTCCGCCGGATCGGTCTGGACCAGCTTCGTTGCCGGTCCGCGAAACGCAAGGATGAAATGCGGCGATACGCCCTGCTTGATCAGCGACTCCCGCGTCTCGTCGATGATGTCGAGCCGGTTTAGCAGGCCCTTGGCATTGCCCTCCTTGATATCGAAGGCGACCTTTACGTCCTTCAGGCCTGCCAGTGCCGCCTTGTCATCGGCAGCCTGCGCGGTGCACGACAGAGCAAAGAACGCCGCCACGCCGAGCACGCGTAACGCCCGAAATAGCACCATAGATGTATTGCGCATAGCCTATCCCCCCGTCAATTTGCTTGTTGTAATCAAGATTTGTCGCCGCGCCGGCCATGCTATTGCAGTCGGTGTTTGGCGGCGCCGCCACGATAGCAGATCGGCTCCCGGCAGGTAATGCCGTCCGGGCTTAACCCCTGGCCGATCCATTCGGGGGCAGCCCTTCCGGCAAGCCGGTTCAGAGATCGCCCCACAGCGCCTGCAGCACCGCCAGCGCAGCAATCGGCGCAGTCTCGGTACGCAGTACGCGCGGACCCAGGCTGACCGCCTCGAATCCGTTCGCCTGGGCCGCCTGATATTCGGCCGGCGCGAAGCCGCCCTCGGGGCCGATCAGGATAATCGCCGCGGCCGCAGCCGCAACGCGCTTCAGTGGCGTGCCCGCGTCCGGCGACAGCACCAGCAGGGTTTTGCCGGCGCGCGGCTGCGCCAGGTAGTGAAACAGCGGTTGCACCGCCGCGACCGCCGGTACGCGGTTGCGTCCGCACTGCTCGCAGGCCGCGATAACCACATGCTGCCAGTGCTGCAGCCGCCGGTCGGCGCGCTCTGCCGAGAGCTTCACCACGCTGCGTTCGGTGGCCAGCGGAACGATCGCGCCGACCCCCAGTTCGGTCGCCTTCTGCAGGCTTTGGTCCATGCGCTCGCCCGCGGAAATGCCCAGCGCCAGGGTGATGTCCAGCGGCGATTCGCGTTCGATCGCCGCGAATCCGAGCAGGCGCGCCCGCGCTTCGCGCTTGCTCGCGGCCACCAGCGTTGCGCGGTATTCGCCGCCTTCGCCGTTGAACAGCGTGAGCGTGTCGCCCACCTGCAGGCGCAGCACGCTCAGCGCATGGTGTGCGGCCGCCTCGGGCAGCGCGATTTCCGCGCCTGGCGACAAGGCCAGATCGCAGTACAGGCGCGTCGCTGCGCGTCGGGGCAGCTCGGGCTTCATTTTCGAAGTCCTACTTGGTGCAGGCCCAGGCGAGTACGGTGCAGGCCTTGTCCGCGCACAGACGCAGCACTTTGGTTTGCACCTCCTGCTGCGTGGCGCCCGTGGCGGTAAAGTATCCCTTCGCGCCGCGCGCGGGCTGGTGCGCGAGGGCGCCGCAGGCATTGCTGAAACTCACGACGACTTCGCAGCCCGGCTGGCCGCATTGCTTCAGTGCTTCGATTTTGGCGGTGCGCGAGTTGGCGGCAGCGGAGACGTAGCCGAACTGGCCGGACTCGCGTTCGAGCGCGATCGCGCCGTAGGCGCCTTTCTTCCCGGCGGCTTTGGACAGCGCCGGCTGCGATGCGCAGGCGAGCGCTGCGATGAGCGCGAGGCGGAACAATGGCGCGCCCCTTGCATGGTCATCCACCCGCTTTTTCGAAGGAGCGCTCATTACATGGTCGCTCACCCGCTTTTTCGAAGGAGCGCTCATTACATGGTCGCTCCCAGGACCCAGGGGGCAAACTCGTCCTCGCCGTAACCGAAGACTTCGCTCTTGGTTTTTTCGCCCGAAGCGGTCCTGAGGATGAGTTCGAACAGTTTGTGCGCGACTTCTTCTATGCTCTCCTTGCCGTCGACGATGCCGCCGCAGTTCAGGTCCATGTCCTCCTCCTG
>JAAOZY010000083.1 GCA_012274205.1 Betaproteobacteria bacterium | reverse complement strand
TAACCACGATCGCGCTCGCGTTCCTGGTGCCGATCCTGCTGATCGTCATGCTGTCGCAGTTCGTAACCAATATCCGCAGCGTCGACACGGACAGCGCGGCGATGACACCCGACGCCGTGGCCAGGCGCCTGAAGCCGGTCGCGGACCTGGCGATTGCCGAAGCCGGCGCCAGCGCCGCTGCTGGACCGCGCAGCGGCGAGGATGTGTACAAGACGGTGTGCAGCGCCTGCCATGCGAGCGGTGCCGCGGGCGCGCCGAAATTCGGCGACCAGGGCGACTGGGCGGCGCGCATCAAGCAGGGCGAGAAGACCTTGCTGGCCACGGCGCTCAAGGGCAAGGGCGCGATGCCGCCCAAAGGCGGCGGCGCCGACCTGAGCGAGCTGGAAGTGCAGCGCGCGGTCGTCTTCATGGCGAACAAGGCAGGCGCCAAATTCGCCGAGCCCGCCGCGCCGGAACAGGCGGCAGCGCCGGCTGCGGCCCCGGCTGCGGCCCCTGTGGCGAATGCCGCCGCCGCGCCCGCGCCGGGCAAACCCGACGGCAAGAAGATCTACGAGACCACCTGCGTCGTCTGTCACGGCAGCGGCGCGGCCGGCGCGCCCAAGGCCGGCGACAAGGCCGCCTGGGCCCCGCATCTCAAGGAGGGCATGAACGCGCTCTACGCCAATGCAATCAAGGGCAAGAACGCGATGCCGCCCAAGGGCGGCAACAATGCGCTCACCGAGGCCGATATGCGGGCCGCAGTCGATTACCTCACCGGGCTGGCGAAATAGGCGCAACGCCCGCGAAGCACGAAAAAAGGCGGCCTGGCCGCCTTTTTTTTGCCGCGCGCGCCTGGCACAGCAGGCGCATCGGTGCCCGCGGCGGTGCCTGGTCGCTGCTAGAATCACAGTCTCGGCTTACCCGGGCTCGCGCGCTGCGCTGTGCACCATGAAGATTGCGATCATTCTCGATCCGCTGGACCAGATCAAGACTTACAAAGACACGACCTACGCGATGATGGCGGAGGCGGCGGCGCGCGGCCACGAACTGCACATCCTGATGCTGGACGGCGTGATGTGGAAGCACGGCCGCGTCATCGGCGAATCCTGCCGCCTCGAGCTGACCGGCGCAGAATCGACCGAACACACGGAGCGCTGGTACCGTACCGAGCTGCCGCGCGAGGACCCGCTGGCGGAATTCGACGCGGTGCTGATGCGCAAGGACCCGCCGTTCGACATGGAGTACGTGACCGCCACCTGGCTGCTGGAGCTCGCCACGCGCGAGGGCGCGAGGGTGTTCAACGACCCGCGCGCGCTGCGCGACCACAGCGAGAAGCTCGCGATCGCGGAATTTCCGCAGTTCACCGCGCCGACGCTGGTGACGCGCATGGAAAAGCAGATCCACGCCTTCATCGACGCCCACGCCGACGTGGTGGTGAAGCCTCTTGACGGCATGGGCGGGGCGCAGGTGTTTCGCGTCACCGATGCCGACCCCAACCGCAACGTCATCGTCGAGACGCTCACCTGGCACGGCGCGCGCTCGATCATGGCGCAGCGCTACATCCCCGAAATACGCGAAGGCGACAAGCGCATCCTGCTGATCGCGGGCGAGCCGGTGCCCTACAGCCTCGCGCGCATACCCAAGGCGGGCGAGACGCGCGGCAACCTCGCCGCCGGCGGCAGCGGCGTGGCGCGGCCGCTGTCGGCGCGCGACCTGGAGATCGCCGCGGCGCTCGGTCCTGAGCTGGCGCGGCGCGGCCTGCTGCTGGTCGGCCTGGACGTGATCGGCGATTACCTCACCGAAGTCAATGTCACCAGCCCGACCTGCTTCCAGGAGATACGCGAGCAGACCGGCTGCAACGTCGCCGCGCTGTTCATCGACGCGCTGGAGAAGGCGTGTGCGGCCTGAGGCGGACGCCCGGGCAGATCCATAACCCATTGCAGAGCAGATACCATGGTCGGAATCCTGATTGTTGCCCACGGCGCGTTCGGCGAAGCGCTGATACATTGCGCCAGCCACGTGCTGGGCAAGCGCCCGCCGCAGGTGCGCCAGCTCGGCGTCACCATCCATGACGACCCCGAAGCCATCCTGCCGCAGGCGCGCGAGCTGGTGAAGCAGCTCGACCAGGGCGAGGGCGTGCTGGTGTTCAGCGACATACTCGGCGCCACGCCCTCCAACATCGCGACGCGCCTGCTGGCGCCGGGCCGGGTCGAGGGCATTTCCGGGGTCAACCTGCCGATGCTCATACGCGCCCTGACCTACCGCGACGAGCCGCTCGCGGCGGTGGCGGAAAAAGCGATCAGCGGCGGGATCGCGGGCGTGGTCCACCTCAATACCGATGCCTGCAATGCTGCAAACCGAGGCTGAGATCATCAACAAGCTCGGCCTGCACGCGCGCGCCTCGGCCAAGCTGACCCAGCTTGCGAGCGCCTTTCAGAGCGAAATCTGGCTCACGCGCAACGGCCGCCGCGTGAACGCCAAGAGCATCATGGGCGTGATGATGCTCGCCGCGGGCAAGGGCGCGACGATAGGCATAGAAATCGAGGGCGAGGACGCCGATGCGGCGCAACAGGCGATCCTGAAGCTGATCGTGGAAAAATTCGGGGAGGGCGAGTGAGTTTCACCCTGCACGGCGCGGGCGTGGGCGGCGGCATCGCCATCGGCCATGTCCATCTCATCTCCAGCGCGCGGCTGGAGGTGGCGCATTACGTTATCGCGCCGGAGCACGTCGAAATCGAGGTGATGCGCTTCTCCGCTGCGGTCGACCAGGTGCGCGCCGAACTGCAGGAGCTGCGCCGCAGCGTGCCGGCGGATGCGCCGGCCGAACTCGGCGCCTTCCTCAGCCTGCACCTGATGATCGTCGACGACGCCACGCTGTCGCACGTGCCGCGCGCGCTGATCCGCAGCCTGCGCTGCAACGCCGAATGGGCGCTGACGCAGCAGATGGACTATCTGGTGGCGCAATTCACCAAGATCGAGGACCCGTACCTGCGCGAGCGCAAGGCCGACGTGGTGCAGGTGGTCGAGCGCATGCTGAAGGCGATGCAGGAGCAGCCGGCGCAGGCGGAGGCGGCGCCCGCGCGCGCGGAGCGCATGGTGGTGGTCGCGCACGATCTGTCGCCGGCGGACATGATGCTGTTCAAGCAGCGCGAGTACGCCGGCTTCGTCACCGACCTCGGCGGCGTGACCTCGCACACTGCGATTCTCGCGCGCAGCCTCGACATCCCCGCGATCGTCGGCGCGCACACCGCGCGCCAGATGGTGCGCGAAGGCGAGCTGGTGATCGTCGACGGCGTGCACGGCGTGCTGATCGTCGCGCCGGACGCGGTCGTGCTCGAAGAATACCAGCGGCGCCAGCGCGAACTCGAGCTGCGCCGGCAGCGGCTCAAGCGCATCCGCGGCACCCCCGCGACCACGCGCGACGGCACGCCGGTGGACCTGCACGCCAACATCGAACTGCCGCAGGACATCGAGCAGGTGCGCGAATCCGGCGCCACCGGCGTGGGGCTGTTCCGCAGCGAGTTCCTGTTCCTCAACCGCGACGACCTGCCCGGCGAAGACGAGCAGTTCGAGGCCTACCGCCAGGTGGCGCAGGCGATGCACGGCATGCCGGTGACCATACGCACGCTCGACCTGGGCGCGGACAAGACGGTGAACAACAGCGCGCGCAGCGGGCCCAATCCGGCGATGGGCTTGCGCGCGATCCGCCTGTGCCTGGCCGAGCCGCAGATGTTCCTGACCCAGCTGCGCGCGATCCTGCGCGCCTCCAGCTACGGCAACATCCGGCTGCTGATCCCGATGCTCGCGCACGCGCACGAAATCGAACAGGCGCTCGCCATGATCGCCCAGGCCAAGGAATATCTGAAAGAGAACGCGATTCCCTACGACGAGGGCATCAAGGTCGGGGGCATGATAGAAGTGCCAGCTGCGGCGCTCGCGCTGGGCGTGTTCGTGCGCAAGCTCGATTTCCTCTCGATCGGCACCAACGACCTGATTCAGTACACGCTCGCCATAGACCGCACCGACGACAACGTGTCGCACCTGTACAACCCGCTGCACCCGGCGGTGCTGCATCTGATCGCCCACACCATCAAGACCGGCATGCGCATGAAGGTGCCGGTTGCGGTGTGCGGGGAGATGGCGGGCGACGTGGCCTTGACGCGCCTGCTGCTCGGCTTCGGCCTGCGCCAGTTTTCCATGCAT
>JAAOZY010000490.1 GCA_012274205.1 Betaproteobacteria bacterium | reverse complement strand
CGCCAGTCCTCATTCTGGTTGTAGTAATTGCAGCGCGTGTCCAGGCACAGATTGCCGCCGAGCGTGCCCATGTTGCGCAGATGCGGGGATGCCACCTGCGCCGCCGCCTGGTACAGGCCGCGGTAGTTTTCGCGCACTGCGCCGCTCCCGACCACCTCGGTCAGCGTGAGCCCGGCGCCGAGTGTGAGGCCGGAGCCATTGGCTATTTTCTTCAGCCCCTCGACCCGGGAGAGAGATATCAGCGTCGCCGGCGTCTGCTGGCGCCGCTTCATATTGGGCAGCAGGTCGGTGCCGCCCGCGATCAGCATGCCCTGCGGGCCTTCGGCCGCGAGTATGCGCGCGGCCTCGGCCACGCTCGCCGGCGCCCTATACTGGAACCACGGCAGTCGCATCATGATGCTGCGCCTTGCGCGAGCGCGTGCGCAGCTTTGCGCTGCGGCCGCTTGCTTTCGTTGCCGTCGCCGCCCTCGCCCGGCGGCAGCACGAAGGTCGGCTCGACATAGGGCACGTCGGGAAAATGATCCGGCCCGACGCGCGGGTTCTTGCCCTCGCGCTTCAGGTGCAGCGCGCGCAGGATTTTTTCCGGCGTGATCGGCACTTCGTCGATGCGCACGCCGACCGCGTCGAACACCGCGTTGGCCACCGCCGGCATCACCGGCAGCAGCGGCCCCTGGCCGACCTCCTTCGCGCCGAAGGGGCAGTTCGGGTCGGGGTCCTCGATCAGGAACACCTCGACCTCGGGCATGTCGAGCGAGGTAATGCTCTTGTATTCGAGCATCGACGGTATCTTGTGCACCAGCGCATTGGACAGCTTGGGCGGCAGGCGCCGGAACACCTGCTCTTCCATCAGCGCTTCGCCCAGGCCCATGTAGATGCCGCCGATGACCTGGCCGCGCGCCAGCGTCGGATTCAGCGCGCGGCCGATGTCGTGCGCGATCCAGATTTTCGGCACGGTGATCCAGCCGGTATGCTCGTCGACCTCGACCTCGACCACGCAGGCGGAAAACGAATACGCCGGCGAAGGCCCCACGCCCGCGGCCTTGAACTTGCCCGGCGGCTTCGGCGGGGTGTAAGAGCCCACCGTGCCGAGCGTGCCGAACTTGGTTTCGGCGTAGACCACCGCCTCGGCGAAGCTCATGCTCTTGTTCGCGTCGCCCGCGGCGAACACGCGGCCGCGCGACAGCACGATGCTCTCGGGCAGGACTTCGAGCTGCTCCGCCGCCGCGGTGACCAGCATGTCGCGCGCGCGCCCCGCGGCCTGCAGCGCCGCATTGCCCATCATGATGGTGACCCGGCTCGAGTAGGAGCCCAGGTCGATCGGGGTGATGCCGGTATCGCCGGTGATGCAGCGCACCTCCTTGGTGCTGATGCCCAGCGTCTCCGCCACGATCGCCGCGAGCACGTCGTCCGAGCCCTGCCCTACTTCGGTCGCCCCGCAAAACACCGTCACCTGCCCGCTGCGATCGAGCGAGAGCTGCACGCCCGAATGCGGCATCTTGTTCCAGTAGATCGACACGCCGGCGCCGGTCATGTAGGAACTGCAGGCGATGCCGACGCCGCGGCCCTGCGGCAGCTTGCCGTGCTTTTGCTTCCAGCCCGAACCGGCCACCACCTGGCGTATGCACTCCGCCAGGCCGTTGCTGCCGATCTTGAGCCAGCTCGCGGTAAGCGAATTGGCTTTGCTCACCATATTGAGGCGCAGCTCCGCCGGATCGAGCTTGAGCTTTTCGGCGATCTTGTCCAGCTGCACTTCCTGGCCGAAGCGCGGCTGCGGCGTGCCGTGGCCGCGTTTGGGGCCGCAGGCGGGCTTGTTCGTAAATACCCTGCAGGCGTCGAACTTGAAGCGCGGCAGCTCGTAAGTGAGAGGCGTGAGCACGCCGGTATAGAAGGTGCTCGCCGGTCCGTGCGAGCCGTAGGCGCCGCCGTCGAGCAGCGTTTGCAGATGCATGCCGGTGATCCTGCCCTCCTTGCTCACGCCGGTGCGGAATTTCATCAGCACCGGATGGCGGCCGCGGTGCAGGTAGAACACCTCTTCGCGCGTGAGGCAGATCTTCACCGGCCGGCCGAGCAGCATCGCCGCCTTGGATACCACGAATTCGTGGCCCGCCGGATCGCACTTGCCGCCGAAGCCACCGCCGTTGTCGCAGGCGATGACGCGGATGTGCGCGGCCGACATCTGCAGCACGCGCGCCAGCTGCCGGTGCAGGTAGTGCGGATCCTGCGTGCTGGTCCACAGCGTCAGCTTGCCGTCGCCCTCGTTCTTCGCCAGCGCGGCATGCTGTTCCATCGCCAGGTGGTTGTCGCCCTCGTAGAAGAAGATGTCCTCGAATATGTGGTCCGCCTGCTCCAGCGCTTCGGCTACGTCGCCGAACTCGAACGCCTGGTTGCGATGGATGTTGCCCACGTCGGTGTAGTCGTGGATGCGCGCCTCCGGCTGCGCCAGCGCTTCCTCCGGCGTGGCGATGGTCGGCAGCGGCTTGTACTTCACCTCGATCAGCGCCAGCGCCTCGGCCGCGGTCTGCTCGTCCTTCGCCACCACCGCGGCCACCGG
>JAAOZY010000489.1 GCA_012274205.1 Betaproteobacteria bacterium | reverse complement strand
GACAATCCTCGCCCACGGCGCCGGCGGCGATTTCGCGACGGTGGAGGCGGCGGAAGCCGCGGCGCCGCCCGCCATTGCCGCACCTCCCGGCAGCGCCTACCGCTGTGCCGAATGCGGGGTGATCGTATCGACGCGGGAGATCATGGTCCCCGATGCAAGGAACGGCATCGATGCGCCGGCCCGGATGGGGGCTGGCAGCCGCGGCGGCGCCGTCGCCGCACCGTTGCGAAACTACGAAATCACCGTGCGCCTGCAGAACGGAAGGATGCGCGTGATCCGCGACGCCAAGCCGGCGAAATGGAGGCACGGCGAACCGGTCATCGTCATAGCCGGTGCGGATTGAGCAGCTCGATGTCTGATGAGGCCGTCACCGGGAGCGCGCCGGATACGGCTGGCGCCGCCGGAGAATCCGTCGCGCTGTGGGATCGCCGGCGCAGCATCGGTATGAGCCTCGCGCTGGCCGTTCTTGCGGCGATCGCGCTGGTTGCCGCGCTGTACCTCGCGCGCGCGTTCTTCGTGCCTTTGCTGATCGGCATCCTGGCGAGTTATGCGCTGCGCCCGGTGGTGGACTGGCTCGAGGCGCACTACCTGCCGCGTCCGGCGGGCGCGGCCCTGGCGCTGGTTGCGCTGACGGGCAGTTTGTCCTGGGTGGGCTATTCCCTCAGCGACGATACTGCGGCGATGATCGAGCGGCTGCCCGAGGCGGCGCGCAAGCTGCGCCAGACCATGAGCGTTTCGCGCGCGGGCGCCAAAACGCCGCTGCAGAACATGCAGGAGGCCGCCAGCGAGATCGAGGGTGCCGCTGCCGACGCCGCGCAGAAGCCGGGCCGGCGGGCCGCCGCGGTACGCGCGCCGGAGCCTTCCGACTGGCTGCACAACTACGTGGTGACGCAGTCCGCCCTGCTGATCAGCGTTGCCGCGCAAGCGCCGATCGTGCTTCTGCTCGCCTATTTCCTGCTGGCTTCCGGAGTGCATTTCCGGCGCAAGCTGGTGCACCTCGTCGGTCCTTCCCTGTCGAGGAAGAAGGACGTGGTGCGCATCCTCGAGGAAATCGATCTGCAGGTGCAGCGCTATCTGCTCGCTACGCTCATGTCCAATACGCTGGTCGGAATCGGCACCTGGCTCGCATTCGAGGCGCTGGGCATGGAGCATGCGGCTGTCTGGGGCGTTGCCGCGGGCGTGCTGCACTTCATACCCTACCTGGGCTCGGCTGCGATCGTGCTCGCAAGCGGCGTAGCCGCTTTCCTCCAGTTCGGGTCGGCGCTGCATGCACTGGCCATTGCCGGCGTGGCGCTGCTGGTTGCGGGGGCGATAGGGCTGGTGTTCATGACCTGGCTGCAGAGCCGCGCTGCGCGCGTGAATGCGGCGGTGCTGTTCATCGCATTGCTGTTCGTCGGCTGGCTTTGGGGCATCTGGGGGCTGCTGCTGGGCGCGCCCATCCTCGCCATCACCAAAGTGATCTGCGACCGCGTCGAAGCCTTGAAGCCGCTGGGTGAATTGCTGGGGCAATAGGGTCTGTGCGTTGGCAGACAGACCGCACAGCGCACACGTCCTAGTCTTATTCATCCGGGGCAACACTGCGCCGGGGCGGTTACTTCATAAAGCGGAAGGACACCGACAGGTTCAGCTTTCCAACAAGATGTTCGACATAGAGGCGACAAATGAAAACCATACGGACGTATTCAGTCGGCGCGATCGCGGCGGCGCTGTTGATCGGATTGGGCGGTTGTGCCGGCATGTCCCGGCAGGACCAGGGCACGGCCGCCGGCGCGGTCATAGGCGGTGTTGCAGGTAACGTCGTCGGTGGCGGCGGCGTGCTCGGCACGGCTGCCGGCGCGGCGGTCGGCGGCGTCATCGGTCACGAAGTCACCAAGCCGAAGTAGTGTATCGGCCGCAGGGCGCGAGGCGCGACCGGCGCGCCTTGTCCGCGCTTGTTTCCTACTCCTGAGCGGGCGAGATGCAGAAACTGGTGGCGAAATCCGCATTGATGCTGGCACTTATTGTTGGCGCTCCGGCTGCCTTTGCGCAGGATGCTGCACCGGACGCGCTATTGCGCGCGGTCACGGTCAAGCTGATCGACAAGATCAAAAACGATCAGGATCTTCAATCGCTCGACCCGGCACGGTTTACCGTGCTGGTCGAAAACAATATCGCGCCCCTGTTCGATTTTGCCCACATGACCCGGTTGGCCATGGGCCACAGCTGGCGCCTGGCGACGCCCGAACAGCAGACAGCGCTCACCGCAGAGCTCAGGACGCAGCTGGTGCGGACCTACTCCATTGCGCTCGCCAGATATGACGGCGAAGTCGTGGATTTCAAGCCGCTGCGCGCGGGGCCGCTGGCAACCGAGGTGACGGTCAAATCGGTGTTAAGACAGCCGGGAAAAGCGCGGATGTCCCTCGACTATGACATGCAACAAACCGCGACGGGATGGAAGATCTACGACGTCACGGTCGCGGGCGTGCGCCTGGTCAGCACTTATCGCGAGGTGTTCGGCGAGCGGGTCCGCGAAGGCGGCGTGGACGGCCTGATCAAATTTCTTGCCGACGGCAACCGTGCCGAAAGCTCCAGGTTCAACTCGGTCAAGGCATCGTTCTGGGAAAGGTCCCAGCTCATGTACGCAATTTTCCAGAATATGTTCCAGCGCGGCGGGCAATAGCGGGCGGGCCGCACTGAATGCAAGGGCAGCCGGATTCGCGCAACCTTCAGGATTGGGGTAAACATGAGGCAAAGAGCTAGATGGCCATTTCAGAGTTACCGAAATGGCCTCAGAAACAGGGGAGCACGAGGGGAACTATCCCCTCGTATTGAAATAGGCTCAAAGTTCAATTCCACGCTATTGCTCGCATTGGCGCTGGCGTCACCGCTCGCGCCGGCGCAGGAAACGACGCCCGACGCGCTGCTGCAGTCGATCACGCTGGAAGTGATCACGGCAATGCAGCACGAGCGCGACGCGCACGGTGGAAAAGCGCTCGAGGTCGGCAACCTGGTCGAGACCAGGGTCGTGCCGCTGTTCGATTTTCCGCGCATGACGCAGATGGCGGTGGCGCGCAACTGGCGCGCGGCCACGCCCGAACAGCAGACGGCACTGACCGCGGCATTCAGGGCCCTGCTGGTGCGCACCTACTCGAGCGCCTTGTCCAGCTACCGTGATCAAGTGATCGAGTTCCGCAGCCTGCGCGCAGCGCCCGCCGATACCGAAGTCACGGTCAAATCCCTGGTGAAGCAATCCGGGACGGCGCCTGTGGCCATGGACTACGACATGGAGAAGACGCCGGCGGGATGGAAGGTCTACGACATCAAGGTGGCAGGCATCAGCCTGGTCACGACCTACCGCGACTCGTTTGCGGACAAAGTCCGCGACGATGGCGTGGACGGCCTGATCAAGGCGCTCGAAGACAAGAACCGCAAGGGCGGTGGTGCCAGCACCCGCGCATCCAGGCCCTGAACCCGGCGCGTCCGGGCAAACCGGGGCACGCGCAAACGGCGGGCGAAAAAAAAGACAGGCTAGCCTGTCTTTTTTTACAGCTGCATCACCGATTACTTGGTGCCCGCGGCCTTTTTCATTCCGGCTTCGCCTTCGGCTTTGACGGCAGCGGTGTCGGCTTTGGCCGCGGCTTTGTCTGACTTCGCCGTGGCTTTTACTTTGGCGCCCTTGGCTTCGGCTGCGGCCGAAGTCTTGGCGGCTTTCGCATCGGCGGCAGCTTTGGCTTTTGCAGCCTTGGCTTCGGCTTTGGCGGCCTTGCGTTCGGCATTGGCCTTGGCTTTCTCGGCCTTGGCTGTGGCGGCGGCTTCAGTCTTGGCTGCTTTGGCGTTGGCCGCGGCGACTTTGGCGTCGGCCTTGGTGTTCACCTTGGCTTCAGATTTGGCGGCTTTATCGTTGGCCATTTCTGCCTTGGTTTCGGCTTTCACCGTGGCGGGTGTGGCCGGCGCGGCAGCTTGTGCGTATACGGAAGTGGCAAACAGTCCTGCAACGAGTGCAGCGATGAATTTGTTCATGGGGTCTCTTTAAGTAGGGAGGGAAAAACCAGGATTGGCTGACCTCAGGCAATTTCAGCCTGTAGGCGATCAACGCCGCGGATGCCAATCGGTTGACCGCTGCGCACGAATATTGCGTCCGGTCGCGCCGTTCCGGGCGGGAAATGCCCGTCCCCAGCAGAGACGGGCGCCAAACGCCTTATCGGACGGAATTCAGCGGCCGTGCGGGTTGCCGTTGACGCGCCTGCCATTGTCGTCATGGCCGCGCTTGTCGTGCTTCCATTCCTTCTTTTCCTTCTTCATCTTGCTGTGGCCGTATCCCTTGTCGTGTTCCCAGTGGCCCACGGTGCGGTAATAGCCCTTGTCGCCGTGCTCCCAGCGGTCCGGCGCCCAGTTATATCCCGTGCGCTGAACGATGGTGCGACCGCGCACCCAGACGTGGCGCTCGCCGGTCCAGGCCCAGTATCCAGGCGCCCAGACGTATCCGGGCGCGACGTTCGGCGCGACTTCGTACTGCGGTGCCGGGGGCGCGATATTGACGTTGAAGCTGATCTGCGCGTAGGCGGGCGCAGCAGCGACACTGCCGGCCAGCGCCAGCGACAGCAGCAGATTGCGTAGGGCATTGCTTCGGTTCATGGTCAGTTCCTTTTGATTTTGAAAACGCTGCATGCATGTTCGCACCCCGGCGCAGCTTTAATCCGTGCGCCGGCACACACAGGGTAAAGAAACGCCCGGCGCGTTGTAAGCGCGCCAGCGCACAGAGTCAGCCACGCAAGCGGCGCATAGTCCGCATGTGGTCGAAGGCTTGCGCCGGCACCAACGCAGTCCCGCCCCGCGCGGCGTGTTTCGGCCCGGATCAACCCCAATGGAGGCACCAATGAAAGTTCGCTCTGCGGCATTTGTTCAGGGTTTGGCGCTTGCGGGCGCCGTCTCGATTCTGCTGGCCGGCTGCGGCAACCGCGAGGAAGTGGCGAGCGCCCCTGCCGCCGGCACGATGGCCCCGAGCGCGAGCACCGGGACGCCCCCGACCGCAACCACGGTGGGGACGGAGATCGACGACAGCGTGGTGACGACACGGGTCAAGACCGCACTGCTCGCCGACCGCGACGTCAAGGGATTCGAGATCAAGGTGGAGACGCGCAAGGGCCAGGTTCAGCTCAGCGGCTTCGTCGATACGCAACAGCAAATCGACAATGCGCTCGCGCTCACGCGCAAGGTCGAGGGCGTCACGGGCGTCGAAAACGGGATGAGCCTGAAACTCGGCAATACGACCGTGGGCAACGCCGTCGATGACGGCATCGTCACCGCCAAAGTCAAGTCCGCATTGCTTGCGGATGCCGACGTCAAAAGCTTCGACATCGCCATCGTTACGCGCAAGGGTGACGTGCAGCTCAGCGGATTCGTCGACAATCAGGCGCAGATCAATCGCGCGATCGACATAGCGCGCGCGGTCGAGGGCGTGCAGAACATCACCAATGAAATGAGCATCAAGAAGTAAGAGGACATTTCCGAATTGCCGAAATGGCCTCCCAGTCGCGAGGCCGTTGCGGCAACGCCGCAATTGCCGCGGTTTCCTTGCAGCCGCTTACGCGGACTCGTGCATGTCCTTGACGATGTCGTAGCACGAGCAGGAGGCGGATTCCAGCCCGGCGCGCTCGAGAATCGTGATGTTGCCGCGGCTGTAGCTGATCAATCCTTTTTTCTGCAGTGTGCGTGCCGCCTTGGTGACGCCGACGCGGCGCACCCCCAGCATTTGCGACAGAAATTCCTGGGTAAGCTGGAACGGATTCGTTTGCATGCGATCGTGGGTCATCAGCAGCCATCGGGCCAGGCGCGCTTCCACTACGTGAAAGCGGTTGCAGGCCGCTGTTTGGGTAATCTGCGCCATCAGGGCATAGGTGTAGTGGTGCAGCTCGCGCTGCAATGCGTGGCTTTGCCGGAATGCCCTGAGAAACGGCGCCGCTTTCATGCGCATGGCCGTGCCGGTTCCCTGCACCAGTGCGCGTACCGGTGAACAGGTGAACTCCAGCGCAAGCGGAACGCCGACCATGCCTTCGCGGCCGACCAGGCCGACTTCGAGGGCGTGATGCTGGTCGACCACGGTCAGCAGGGAAACGATCGAGTCGTTGGGGAAGTAGACATAATCTATCCGTTCCCCGGGCTCATACAATATCTCGCCGTAGCTTACTTGGACCCGCTGCATTTGATCGATAAAGTTGCGGCGCTCTTTGTGCGGCAGGGCGGCCAGGAGCCGGTTTGCCGCGGGAATTGGTTTTGGTTCAGACACAGCCGCCTCCAGGATAGTTGCATTGCAGCCGGCATCCGTATTGGAATGCGCCACTGGCGGCACACGGAGGTGCAGAGATCCAGATCCGATGTCGTATGTCGTCATCAAATGCCTTGCAACGAAGTACCCGGTATAAGGCCGCGCATGAGCGGCGCTGGTGTAATAGGGCGCAAACACGCGATGTCGGCCAGACTAGGGCAAAAAGACCGCGATGTATGTACGCCGGCGCACAGAGCGTGACAGTCCCGAAGGCGAAAATTGTTCACGTGTGCGTCGGAGGCCGGTTTCCCGGTCGTCCGCGCGAGATCGCACGCGAAGCGGATCGGGCTTTTTCCCGAACGGTGAAATCCGAATCCAGATCGCTGAAGAGGAATGCCACTATGCTCTATACCATCGCTGTCGTTCTGATCATCCTGTGGCTGCTGGGACTGGTCACGTCCACCACCATGGGCGGCTTCATTCATGTGCTGCTGGTAGTCGCCATCGTAGTCGTCCTGCTGAGGGTGATAAGCGGGCGCAAGCCCCTGTGACTTGCATGCAGGCATCGGCGCGCTCCCGGGCATCGGACACTGACCGGGCCCGATTGAGGACGTTGCGTGCGCGCGCCGTACTCGATTGTGCTGCCGCTGATGCTGTCGCTCGGGCCGGCGAGCCCGGCCGCGGCGCCGCCGCGGCGACCCCCGCGCCCGCCCGGGCACGTGCGAATTCCGCTGCAGATTCCGGCTTGGCGGACGATTTGCGCCCGCGCGCGTTCAAGATCTGGCTGCCACAGCGCGCGCAGGCAGCGCCGCGATAGTTTGAGGCGCAGCATTCGAATGAAGCGCGGCAGAGGACCGATGGAAATTTCGCTCTTGACCGCAACTGACTTGAGCCGGATTCGCGCCTTGGTCGATTGAGCGGTGCAGGGAAAATACCGGCCCCGTATGCGAAAATGGCACAGCTGCAGCGCTTGCGCCCCGTTTGGCGCCGGACTGAGCCCGCAGCCGATTCCATCTCATTCCTGCCTCCCCATATCGATATGGCACATGGACACCGTCCCTCCGCCTCCTCCGTAGCCGCCGAGCCGGGCGCCGCCGGCGCGCGCCGCAACGAGTGGCGTGCGGTAGGCATGCTGCTGCCCTATCTGGCGGACTACAAGGGGCGGGTCATTCTCGCGCTCGCCTTTCTCGCTTCGGCCAAGCTCGCCAACGTCGGCGTGCCGCTGGTGCTGAAGGCTGTGGTCGACGCGCTCGCGCCGGCGCAGCAGGTGCTGGCGCTGCCGCTGGCCCTGCTCGTCGCCTATGGCGCGCTGCGCCTGTCCACCGTGCTGTTCGCCGAGCTGCGCGACCTGGTGTTCGTGCGCGTGACGCAGCGCGCGATCCGCCGCGCCGCGCTCAACGTGTTCCGCCATCTGCACAGCCTCAGCCTGCGCTTCCACCTGGAGCGCCAGACCGGCGGCGTGTCGCGCGACATCGAGCGCGGTACGCGCGGCATTTCCACGCTGCTCAATTACATGCTGTTTTCCATCATCCCGGTGATCCTGGAGTTCAGCCTGGTGGCGGTGGTGCTGCTGACCAGGTTCGACTGGCGCTTCGCCGCGATCACCTTTGCCGCGGTCGCGATCTACATATTCTTCACCGTCAGCGTCACCGAATGGCGCATGGAATTCCGCCGCCGCGCCAACGAACTCGATTCGCGCGCCAATACCCGCGCCATCGACAGCCTGCTCAACTACGAGACGGTGAAGTATTTCAACAACGAGGAGTACGAGGCCGGCCGCTACGACGAAAACCTGCGCAAGTACGAAACCGCCGCGGTGAACAACGAGATGTCGCTCGGGCTGCTCAACGTCGGCCAGAGCATCGTCATCGCCATTGCCGTGACCCTGCTGATGATCCTCGCGGCCGACGGCGTGGTGAGGAAGACGCTGACGCTGGGCGACCTGGTGCTGATCAACGGGCTGCTGATCCAGCTCTATATCCCGCTCAATTTCCTCGGCATGGTCTACCGTGAAATCAAGCAGGCGCTGATCGACACCGACCGGATGTTCCGGCTGCTCGAGGAGAACCGCGAAATCCAGGACCGTCCCGATGCCGTAGAGCTGCCCGCCGGCAATGCCTCGATCCGCTTCGAGCGCGTGGATTTTTCCTACGAGACCAAGCGCCAGATCCTGTTCGACGTGTCGTTCGAGGTGCCGGCGGGCAGCAGGGTTGCCGTGGTCGGCCATTCCGGCGCCGGCAAGTCGACGCTGGCACGGCTGCTGTACCGCTTCTATGACGTCAGCAGCGGCGCCATCTTCATCAGCGGCAGCAACATCCGCGCGCTGCGTCAGGGGAGCCTGCGCGGCGCGATCGGCATCGTGCCGCAGGATACGGTGCTGTTCAACGACAGCATCTATTACAACATCCAGTACGGCCGGCCCGAGGCGACGCAAGAGGAGGTGATCGGCGCGGCCAAGGCGGCGCATATCCACGAGTTCATCGAGAGCCTGCCCGACAAGTACGAGGCGCGGGTGGGCGAGCGCGGGCTCAAGCTCTCGGGCGGGGAAAAGCAGCGCGTGGCCATTGCGCGCGCCATTCTCAAGAATCCGGCCATCCTGATTTTCGACGAAGCCACCTCCGCGCTCGATTCCGAAACCGAACAATCGATCCAGGCCGAACTCGCGCGCGTCGCGCAGGGCCATACCACGCTCATAATTGCGCACCGTTTGTCCACGGTGAAGGATGCGGACCAGATCCTGGTCATGGATGCGGGGCGCATTATCGAGCGCGGCACGCACCGCGAGCTGTTGGCGCGCAACGGCGCCTATGCGCAAATGTGGGCGCTGCAGCAGCAGGAGGAGTCCAAGCAGTCGCAGTCCAGGCCGGCGGGCGCGCCGCAGGCTGAGACCCTGCTGCAGACTTCGCCTTAGCGTCTGTAACCAAAACGAGGGGATATCCCCCGAGGGGACTTCTTTCAGGGCGACTCTCCTCGTGCTTCCCTAAGCCAGGCCGTAACAATAGGACTGTCGTTACGATTTCTTCACTAAAGCGGGAAAAGGGGGGGATATCCCCCCACGTTCTTCGCTGTGCCAAGTGCAGGACAAGGCTATGATCCGGGCAGGGGTCTGTTTAAGCTTCGCCTTAGGTAATACCCGTATCTCGTTATTTTTACTTGCCAAAGCGATTTTTGGCCGCTAGACTGCGGCGAACGCCTAGTTTCAACGGGAGAGGAAAATGTTGCTGTCCGCTCGCAATGTTCTGATTTGTCTTGGCCTGAGCCTGAGCCTGGTCAGTGTCGCCTACCCGGGCCAGGCCGACGCGCGCCGTCCGCCGCACAAGGCTGCGCACACGCCGCACACGCTGTCGCTGCGCTCGGCCTCGGCGCTTGTCCAGGATGCCGAAACCGGGGAAGTCCTGTACGACAAGAACGCGAGTTCGGTGGCGCCGATCGCCTCGATCACCAAGCTCATGACCGCGATGGTGGTGCTGGACGCCCGCCTCGACCCGAATCAGGACATCACCATCTCGAACGAGGACATGGACTTCCTGCGCGGCACGCATTCGCGCCTGAAGCCCGGTGCCAGCCTGAGCCGCGACGAACTGCTGCGCCTGGCGCTGATGTCATCGGAGAATCGCGCCGCCGCAGCGCTGGCGCGCACCTACCCGGGCGGAACCGAGGCGTTCCTGCGCGCGATGAATCACAAGGCGCAGATGCTGGGCATGACCGGTACGCATTTTGACGATGCCACCGGGCTTTCCAGCTCCAACGTCGCCAGCGCCGAGGATCTGGTCAAGATGGTGCGCGCCGCGCACCGCTACGAACTCATCCGCAAGTACACCACCACCACCGGGCACGACGTTCAGGTGGCCGGCAGGCAGCTCGCCTACCGCAACACCAATCGGCTGGTCGCCAATGAACACTGGAACATCGGTCTGTCCAAGACCGGCTTCACCAACGACGCCGGCCGCTGCCTGGTGTTGCAGGCGAAGCTCGCCGAACGCGAGGTCATCATCGTGCTGCTCGATTCCTGGGGCAAACTGTCGCGTATCGGCGATGCCAACCGCATCAAGGCCTGGCTCGAGGCGAATGCCAGGCCGAACGGAGTTGGCGTACACCGGGCCGCACAGGAAGGCGACAGGCTCGCGCCAGGCTGAGGGCTTAGCCGCAAAATCAACGCTGCGAGGTAGCGATGGCACAGCCGCAGCAGCGCCCCGTGCAAGGGGTAGTGCGTTTCTACAACTTTCTGTCCGAGGAAACTTCCTTTCTGGACGAGGTGCTGGCCGGCCTGGAAAAGCCGCAGAAGGCGCTGCCGCCGAAGTATTTCTACGACGCGCAGGGCTGCAGCCTGTTCGAGCAAATCTGCGAACTGCCCGAGTACTATCCCACGCGCACCGAGCTGGCCATCATGGCCGAGCACGCGCCCGCGATGGCGAAGTTCCTCGGCCCCGGCTGCCAGCTGATCGAGTTCGGCAGCGGCTCGAGCAGGAAGACGCGCCTCCTGCTGCAGCAGCTGCAGCCGCCGCTGTATGTGCCCATCGACATCGCCGGCGACGCGATGCGCGCCGCCGCTGGCAGCCTCGCGCAGGCCTTTCCCTGGCTCAACATCAACGGCGTCTGCGCCGACTATACCAAGCCGCTGACGCTGCCCGCGTTCGTCGGTGTCCCGATCCGCAGGAAGGCGGTGTACTTTCCCGGCTCGACCATCGGTAATTTCACCCCGCCCGAGGCGATCGAGTTTTTGCGGCTGGCGCGGCAAACGGTCGGCGCGGGCGGCGCGCTGCTGATCGGCGTCGACCTGAAAAAGGACAAGCGGGTGCTGGATGCCGCCTACGACGACGCCGCAGGCGTGACCGCCGCGTTCAACCTCAACCTGCTCGCCCGCATCAACCGCGAACTCGGCGGGGATTTCCAGCTGCGGCGCTTTCGCCATCGCGCTTTCTACGACGAGCGCAAGGGCTGGATCGAAATGCACATTGAAAGCCTGGCTGCGCAGTTCGCGCATGTCGGCGGGCGGCGCTTCAGTTTCAGCCAGGGCGAGACCATCCTCACCGAGATTTCCTGCAAGTACGCCGTCGATGAATTCCGCGCGCTGGCGCAGCGCGCCGGATTCGCGCCGGTGCAGACCTGGACCGACGCGACCGGCCAGTTCAGCGTGCACGCGATGAACGCGGTGCAATAGCCTTGCGCAGGGGAGGCGCGCGCTCCCGGTTCCAGCAAACCAGCCGGAAACCATGCAGGATCGCCCTTGCCGCGGGTCCCGGTCACGGCGGCGGCGCTATAATCCGGGGCAATCCAAACCCCAACGCGTCCGGGGCGCCGACTTGCGTCCCGGATCGAACAAAAGGACATCATGCAACCGGGCACGCAATTCAGTCTGGAGGTCAATCCGAAGATTCCGCCGCAACTCGCGCGCCTTGACGAACTCGCCAACAACCTGTGGTACAGCTGGGACATCATGCCCACGCGGGCGCTGTTCTCGCGCCTCGATCCGGCCCTGTGGAACATGGTCGGACACAGCCCCAAAGCCCTGCTCAAGCGCATCGATCAAGCGCGCCTGCTCGAAGCGGCCGAGGACAAGCTGTTCATGGACAACTATAACCGCGTCCTGCAGGCCTATGACAGCTACCACGGCCAGCAGACGCGACGCGATGCGGCGGAAGCGCCGCTGGCGCAGTCCGAGCTGGTCGCCTACTTCTGCTTCGAATTCGGATTTCACGAAAGCCTGCCCATCTATTCGGGCGGCCTCGGCATACTTGCCGGCGATCACTGCAAGACCGCGAGCGACATGCGCCTGCCGTTCGTCGGCGTCGGTCTGCTCTATCGGCAGGGATATTTCTTCCAGACCATCGACAGCCAGGGCAACCAGAGGGCAACCTACGTCGATTCCGATTTCGACGATCTGCCGATTACGCCGGTCCACCATGAAGAGGGCACCGAGCTGATTGTCGGCGTCGAGTTCCCCGGGCGCATGGTGATGGCGAAAGTATGGCGGGCGCGGGTAGGCAACGTGAACCTGTATCTGCTCGATACCGACATCGAGGAAAACTCCGCGCACGATCGCAACATCGCACACAAGCTCTACGGCGGCGACCGATCCACCCGCATCGAGCAGGAAATGGTGCTGGGCATCGGCGGGGTGCGCGCGCTCGCCGCGCTCGGCCTGGCGCCTACGGTCTGGCACATCAACGAGGGGCACGCGGCGTTCCTGATCCTGGAGCGCATGCGCGTACGCATGCGCCAGGGCCTGGATTTCGACAGCGCGCTCGAAGCGGTCGCGTCGAAGACGGTGTTCACCACACATACTCCGGTGGCAGCCGGGCATGATTATTTTTCAACGGAAATGCTGCTGCACTATTTTCACGGCTTCTGCGACGAACTCGGGATTCCCGGCGAGCGGCTGCTGGCACTGGGAATGGGACAGGGCGCAGGCGAATTCAACATGACCACGCTCGCGGTGCGCGGCTCGCGTTTTCACAACGGGGTTTCCAAGATTCATGGCGAAGTGTCCGCGCGCATGCTCGGGGAACTGTGGCCGCAGATTCCGCCCGAGGAAAATCCGATTACCGCCATTACCAACGGGGTGCACGTGCCGACCTTCCTGTCGCCGGAGTGGGCCGATGCGTACGAGCACTTTCTCGGCTACGGCTGGAGCCGCAGGCTCAGCGACCAGGCTTGCTGGGACCAGATCGACGAGGTGCCCGACCACATCTTTTGGAGCACGCGCCAGCACCTGAAGTCGCAGCTGCTGCACCTGGTGCGCTACCGCTTGCGCGAGCAGAACATGCGCAACCAGGGCAGCGAGGCGCATCTGGACCGGCTCCTGAGCCTGTGCAATCCGGACAATCCGACCGTGCTCATCATCGGCTTCGGCCGGCGCTTCGCCACTTACAAGCGTGCCACGCTGCTATTCGAGAACCTGAACTGGCTGCGCCAACTGCTCGGCGACGCCCAGCGGCCGGTGCTGTTCCTGTTTGCGGGCAAGGCGCATCCGGCCGATGTGCCCGGACAGGATTTGATCCGGCGCCTGACGCAGGTGGCGCAGATGCCGGAATTCGAGGGCAAGATCCTGCTGATCGAGGGCTACGACCTGCGCCTCAGCCGGCGCATGGTTTCGGGCGTCGACGTCTGGCTCAACAATCCCGTCTATCCGCTCGAAGCCTCGGGCACTTCGGGCATGAAGGCCGCAATCAACGGCGTGGTCAATCTGTCGGTGCTCGACGGCTGGTGGGGCGAAGGCTACGACGGCACCAACGGCTGGGCGATCAAGCCCTCGGTCGCCGGAGCCGACGACGCGAGCCGCAATCGGGAGGAGGCGCGCACGCTCTACGAAATCCTGCAGGATCACGTCATCCCGCTGTACTACAAGCGTGAAAGCAGCGGCTACTCGCCCGAATGGGTCAAGATGGCGAAGCGCTCCATCGCCAGCCTTACGCCGCGCTTCAATTCAGTGCGCATGCTGGGCGAATATGTCGCCAAATGCTATCGCCCCGCCGCGCGCCAGGGACGGCTCTATGCCGAAAACGAGTTCAAGGTCGCGCGCGCGATCGCGGCATGGAAAGCGCGCGTGCGCGAGGCCTGGCCGGGTGTGGCGATACGCCGGCTCGATGCGCCGAAAAAACGCATCGATTTTGGCGACGCCACGCGTATCGAGGCGGCGCTGCGGCTTAACCAGCTCAGCGTAGACGACGTGACGGTGGAATTGCTGCTGCATCGGAACGGTCCGGACGACGACGGCCAGACGGTGTCCTATCGCTTTTCCGCCATCGGCGCCGACGAGGGCGGCGAGCAGCGTTATGCGCTGGAGCTTGCGCCGGAAATGTGCGGCAAGCTGGATCTGCGCATCCGCGCCTATCCCTGCAATGGATCGCTGACCCACCCGCTCGAACTGGGGCTGATGATCTGGGCCTAGGAGGGTGTTGAAAAAGGGGGCGCGCCCCCTTTTATATCCCCCATTCAAGACAAGAGGCTGTCGAAAATCGCTTCCCTCTGGGACGAGCTTGCTTGCGCACATGAAATCGCGTCGGGCAAGCGATTTTCAACAGCCTGCTAGGCGCTCGCCAGCCTTGAGCCGGCGGCGAGGTGCGCGTAGATCTCGACATAGCGGCGCGCGCTCGCATCCCAGTTGAAATCCCTGGCCATGCCGTTGCGCTGCAGCGCCAGCCAGGTTGCGCGCTCGCGCCAGGCATCGGCGGCGCGCGCGACT
This sequence comes from Betaproteobacteria bacterium, assembly GCA_012274205.1. Taxonomy (GTDB): domain Bacteria; phylum Pseudomonadota; class Gammaproteobacteria; order Burkholderiales; family SG8-39; genus 2-12-FULL-64-23. Next base: position 8,380 of record JAAOZY010000489.1, on the reverse strand, counting down.
GCGCCGAACAGCGCCTGTGCGCTGGCCTCGTGAAAGACGAAGCCGCTGGCGCTGCCGTCGGCTAAGGCGGCCGGGGCGCAGTCGATCACGGTATCCGCGAGCCCGCCGGTGGCGCGCACCACTGGCGGCGTGCCGTAGCGCTGACTGTACATCTGGTTCATGCCGCAGGGCTCGAAGCGCGAGGGCATCAGGAAGGCGTCGGCGCCAGCTTCGATCAGGTGCGCGAGTTCCTCGTCGAATCCGATGGTCGTGCTCATCGCGCGCGGATGTTGCCGCGCCAGTGCGGCAAAACCGCGCTCCAGCGCAGCGTCGCCGCCGCCGAGCAGCGCCAGTTGCGCCGGCAGGTCCAGCAGGCGCGGCGCAATTTCGAGCAGCCAGTCGAGTCCCTTTTGTTCGGTAAGCCGGCTGACCACCGCGAACAGCGGCACGTCGGGCGCGTCCGCCAGGCCCAGGCGCGCGCGCAGCGCGCGTTTGTTGCCCGCCTTGTGCGCGAGCGTGCCGGCGCTGTAGCGCGTGGCGATGAGGGGGTCGGTGGCCGGGTTCCACAAATCGGTATCGATGCCGTTGAGGATGCCGTAAAGCCGGTCCTTGCGCGCCGACAGCAGCCCCTGCAGGCCGAAGCCGAGTTCTTCGCCCTGAATTTCGCGCGCGTACGCCGGGCTGACGGTGCTGATGGCGTCGGCGAGTTGCAGTCCCGCCTTGAGAAAAGAAAGCTTACCGTAATACTCGACCCCGTCCGGCGCAAAACTCGCCGCCGGCAGTCCGAGTGCGGCGACCAGCTCCGCCTCGAACAAACCCTGAAATGCGAGATTGTGAATTGTCAGCAGCGTCGCGGCCGGCGCCTCTGCGCCATAGTGCAGGTAGGCCGGCGCGAGGGCGGTGTGCCATTCATTGCAGTGCAGCACCTGTGGCCGCCAGGCGAGCGGGCTGGCGGCGCTGCCCAGCAGCGCCGCCGCGCGCGACAGCAGCCCGAAGCGCAGCGCATTGTCGCGCCAGTCGCTGCCGCTTTCGTCCTGGTAGGGTCCGCCGGGACGGTCATAAAATTCGGGGCAGTCGAGCAGATACAGCGGCACGCCCGAGTCCGATTGACACTGAAGCAGGCGCGCTGCCGGAAGCTGCGCTTCGGCAGCAAACTGCGCAATCACGCAGCGCTCGGTCAGTTGCGCCAGCACGGCGCGATAGCCCGGCAGCAGCAGGCGCACGTCGACGCCCAGCCGCGCAAGCGCAGCCGGCAGCGCCGCGCTGACGTCGGCGAGGCCGCCAGTTTTCACCAGCGGTGCGCACTCCGGGCTTGCGAACAGCACGCGCAGCGCTTGGGGGGTGGAGGCCGGTTTGGAAGTAGCGGAGGGCATGGATCCGGTTTGCTGCGCCGCAGAACGGCTGCGCTGATACGTCCGATGTTAGCAGGGCTTCGGATTCCGGGCCAAGCCTATGTGGTGCGGCAGGCGCTTCGCTTCACGCCGTGTGCCCTGTGCGGCAAACAAACTGTAATAATTTCGCAGGACAATCCCGCGCAGGCCGGCGTGATAATTGTCAAGGCGGATTCAAGGTCGGCGATTATGCTCTAGTTGAGCAGGTCGACTCGAGCGCAGGAGGTTGATCATGGCAACGCCAAAAGCAGGCACACCGAAAGCCAAGGCAGCGGCGAAAACGGCGCTGACGCCGAAGGTGGCACGCGCACCGGTGGCCGCACCGAAGCCCAAACAGGGCAACCCGAAACCGCAGGCGGCTTCGTCCCCGGCGCTGAATGCGCAGGAGCGCGACAAGCTGATTGCGCAGGCTGCGTATTTCCGCGCGGAAAGGCGCGGTTTTGCACCGGGCTATGAACTGCAGGACTGGGTCGAAGCCGAGGCCGAAGTAAAGCGGCTGATAGGCGACAGATAGCGCGCAATCGCCGCGGCATAGGGCGATCGCCAGAGCGGCGGTCAAGGCGGGATACCGATGAACCCGATCGAATCCGGCATCAAGGCTCACATGAACGGCTTCGACGAGAGCGGCCTGGCAGGCGAACGCGGGGCGGGCACGCCGCAGCTGATCGAATACAGAGACCTTGCACATGACACGCTTGCCCTCATTCTCGCGGGCGGGCGCGGCTCGCGCCTGGCCGAGCTCACCGACTGGCGCGCCAAGCCGGCAGTGCCATTCGGCGGCAAGTTCCGCGTCATCGATTTCGCACTGTCAAATTGCGTCAACTCGGGCATCCGGCGCATCGGCGTCTGCACCCAGTACAAGGCGCAAAGCCTGATTCGGCACGTGCAGCGCGGCTGGAGTTTCCTCGACGGCCGTTTCGACGAATTCGTCGAATTGCTGCCGGCGCAGCAGCGCGTCACTGCCGACTGGTACCGCGGCACCGCGGACGCGGTTTATCAGAACATCGACATCCTGCGCCGGCACCGCAGGAAATTCGTGCTGATCCTGGCCGGGGACCATGTCTACAAGATGGACTACGCACGCATGCTCGCCGATCATGCGGCCAGCGGAGCGGTCCTGACCGTGGCCTGCATCGATGTGCCGCTGGCCCACGCGCACCAGTTCGGCGTGATGACGGTCGATGCGAACCGGCGCGTCAGCGCCTTCGACGAGAAGCCGGCCCAGGCGATGCCGATGCCGGGGTGCACCGACCGCGTACTCGCGAGCATGGGCATCTATGTGTTCGGCGAGGCTTTCCTGTACGAACAACTGATCCGGGATGCCGAGGACGGCGCCTCCACCCACGACTTCGGCAAGGACATCATCCCCTGGCTGGTCGGATCCGGCGAGCATGTGCATGCGCACCGCTTCCAGGACAGTTGCGTCAACGTGAACAACGGCGCGCCCTATTGGCGCGACGTGGGCACGCTCGACGCCTACTGGGAGTCCAACATGGAACTGACGCGGGTGGTGCCCGACCTCAATCTCTACGACGTGGACTGGCCGATCTGGACTTACCAGGAACAGCTGCCGCCGGCAAAATTCGTGTTCGATGACGAGGGCAGGCGCGGCATGGCGGTCGATTCGCTGGTATCGGGCGGCTGCATCATCAGCGGTTCGACCGTGCGGCGTTCCGTGCTGTTCTCCAACGTGCGCGTGCAGGACTTTTGCTACATCGAGGACAGCGTCATCCTGTCCAACGTCGAAATAGGCAATAATGTAACCCTGCGGCGCGCGATCGTGGACAAGCGCTGCCGCTTGCCTGACGGGCTGAGCGCGGGCGTGGATGCCGAGGCCGATCGCAAGCGCTTTCACGTCACCGAGCGCGGAATTACGGTAATCGTCCCGGAAAGCCTGGGCCAACGCGTGCACCACCTGCGTTAGGCGCATCGCAGAGGCGCGGGCGGCGAGCGCCGCCATCCTGCGCATGCGGGCAGCGCCCGACAAATTTCCACGGCCGGAGGCGTTGGCATTGAGGCATCAGCAGCATGCAGTTCCGGGCACCCGCGGCCCGGTCGATACCGCCGCGGCGCAGCGCCGATGAATCGCGCTCCCTCCCTCGACCTCGTGCTGGTCTGGCACATGCACCAGCCGGACTACCGCGACCATGCAAGCGGCGAATTCGTCCTGCCCTGGGTGTACCTGCACGCGATCAAGGACTACACCGACATGGCCTGGCACCTGGAGCAGCAGCCTGGCATGCGCGCGGTGGTCAACTGGGTGCCGGTGCTGCTCGACCAGATCGAAGACTATGCCGGCCAGTTCGAAAGCGGAAAGCTGCGCGACCCGCTGCTGCGCCTGCTGGTGCGCGACGCGGCGCAGCCGCTGACTGCGCCCGAGCGCGCGCTTATCGCAGAGCGCTGCCTGCATCCCGCCAGCGTGCATGTGATCCAGCACTATCCGCCATACAAGCGCCTGTACGAACTGTGGCGCACGCTGGAAGCGCAGGGGCAGGCGGTGCCGGCCTACCTGTCGGACCAGTTCTATTACGACGTGGTGACCTGGTTCCATCTTGCCTGGACCGGCGAGACGGTGCGGCGCGAATACGAGCTGGTGCCGCGGCTGATCGCAACCGGCGAACAATTCGCGCAGCAGCAGCGCCAGGAATTGTTTGCGCTCATCGGCGAATTGGTGTGCGCCGTGATCGGCCGCTACGCGCAACTGGCAAGCAGCGGGCGCATCGAACTTTCGACCACACCGCACTACCATCCGCTGGCGCCGCTGCTGCTCGATTTCCAGTCTGCGCGCGAGGCCATGCCGGACGCGCCGCTGCCCGAATCGTCGGGCTATCCGGGCGGCCGCGCGCGCGTGCTGACCCAGCTGCATTCGGCGCTGGACAGCCATGCGCGCCGCTTCGGCGCCGCGCCGCGCGGCCTGTGGCCGGCTGAAGGTTCGGTATCCGAAGCGCTGTTGCGCGTGCTCGGCGGCAATGCGCTCGGCTGGATTGCGAGCGGCGAGCAGGTGCTTGCCAACAGCCTGGCCGCGGCAGGGCGCGGCGGCGAACCGCGCGCGCGCTATCTTTATCGCCCCTACCGGATGGACGCTGCGCCGGATCTGGCGCTGTTCTTCCGCGACGACCGGCTGTCGGACCGGATCGGATTCGAGTACCAGAAATGGCACGGCAGCGACGCGACGGCGAATTTCGTCAGCGAGCTGGAAAGCATCGCGGCCCAGGCGGCGCAGGGCGAGCGGCCGCTGGTGAGCGTGATCCTGGACGGCGAAAACGCCTGGGAGCACTACCCCTACAACGGCTACTATTTCCTGAGTTCGCTGTACCAGACGCTGCAAGCGCATGCGTCTATTCGTCCCAGCACCTACGCCGCGTTACTGCGCGAAGATTCGGGCGAACGCGCGGCATCTTCCGGCGCGTCCGCGGCGGCTTCGCATCGGCTGGAGCGGCTGGTCGCCGGGAGCTGGGTCTGCGGCAACTTCGCCACCTGGATCGGATCTGCCGACAAGAACCGCGCCTGGGACCTCTTGTGCGCCGCCAAACAGAGTTTCGACCTGATCTGCGCCAGCGGGCACCTGGATACCGCGCGGCGCAGCGCGGCGCAGCGGCAGCTGGCCGACTGCGAAGGTTCGGACTGGTTCTGGTGGCTCGGCGAATACAATCTGGAAGCGTCCGTGACGAGCTTCGACCGGCTGTTCCGCGCCAAGCTCGCGCATCTCTATCATCTGCTTGACCTGCAGGCGCCGGCGGCGCTGGGCGTCGCCATTTCCCACGGCCGCGGCGCGCCCGAGGGCGGCGGCAGCATGCGCCGGGGCGGCGCTGCCGGCTGAAGCGCGCGCTACTCCACGGGTCCACCGGCGGGGCGCGCGCCGCCGCCGAAATACCCCCTGAACCAGCGTGCCGCCAGCCGCGCAGGTTCGCCCAGCGTGCGCGGCGATTTGTTCGCATCGGTGCTGCCGCGCAGTATCGCGAGGTCCTTTTCGCAGTGCAGTTGCGCCAACGCGCGGCGGTTGTACTCGATGACCGGACCGTCCTGCTCGCCCACGATCAGCAAGGTCGGTGTGCGCACCCGCGCCAGGGCATCGTCGCCGGCGAGATCCGGCCTGCCGCCGCGCATGACCACTGCGGCCACCTGCCCCGGACGGGATGCGGCGAGCAGCAACGCAGCGGCGCCGCCGTCGCCGCTGCCGTGCAAGCCCAGCGCGAGATGCATCGTTTCGGGCTGTGCCGCGAGCCAGTCCGCTGCTGCAGCCAGCTGCGCGCACAGCTGTGCTATGCCGGTTTGCTGCGTGTCGCCATGATCCCGTTCCGGCGCGTGCGCTGCGATCAGCAGCGTCGCCAGCCCGGCGCGCCGAAATTCGGCGGCGAGATAGCCGCGGCGCGCGCCGCCCTCGTCGCGAACCAGCACGATGCCGCAGGGACTGCGCGGCAGTTCCAGCACCGCGGCCATGCAGGCATTGCCCCACGCGATGAGCACCGGTTCGCTGGTGTAGCTGAATTCGATCAAGCGCGTATCTCTATGCAGCGCACGCTGGCGGCCGTCGGGTCCGCGGTCGACGGTCCATCATCGGGATTTCCTTCGCCGTGCCCGCCGCGCGCAGTGCTGACGCGGTCCACCGGCACCGTCCCGCTCTACCTGTGGTCCATGCAGAGCGTAAATTTAGCCCGGTGCGGGCGGGCGGTCGTGCGTTTGGTCAAACTCTGCGCACTTGCCCGGGCCGGCATTGCAGCGGCATGCGCGCAGGCCGTGGCGTAGCCGCTGGATTGCAAGGGGGCGGGAACGGGATAACCCGGGTTCGCCGGGAGTTGCGCGTTCCGCGGCGGGGGCCTAGCCGGAATGCCGGGCGTTGGCGACGATCTGGTGCAGCTTCTCGATGTCGGTGATCTTCAGTTCCCTGTTGTGCACCTGGATTACGCCGGTTTCGCCGAACCTGGACAGGGCGCGGCTGACGGTCTCCTGCGTGAGTCCGAGGAAACTGACCAGGTCGAGCCGCGTCATGCGCAGATTGAAGCGGGTATCGGAATAGCCCAGGCGCGCGTAGCGCTCTCCCAGAATCAGCAGAAAAGCTGCCACTCTGGACTCGGCGCCGAGCGATCCCAGCAGCCATATCTGCATGTGCTCGCGCGTCAGCTGGCGGCTGAGCAGGCGGTAGACGAACTGCTGCAGTTTGCCGGCCTTGCCGCTGAGGTGGGCGATGCGGGGAAACGGGATAATTGCAACTTCGCTGTCTTCGAGCGCCACCGCCTCGGTGCGGTATTGCTGCGCTTCGATCCCGTCCAGGCCAAGCACGTCGCCCGCCATGGGAAAGCCCAACACCTGGTAACTGCCGTTCGCATCGAGCAAAACCGTCTTGAACGTGCCCGACCGTATCGCGTAAATGGGCCCGAACGGATCGCCGGCGCGGTACAGGGCCATGCCCTGCTGCACGCGGCGCAAAGTGACGCCAGCGCCGGGTTCGGTGCCGACCTCGTCGAGTCCGATTTTGAGCAGCGCGGCGAGATCGGCCAGGCTCAGCGACGCAGCGCCGCTGGGCGGCGGCGCCTCGGCTTGCGCTTCCTGCAAAGCGCGCATCTGTTGCATGGCGACATCCCTTTTGTCGGATCGCGCGAGCGGCGGGTTCGATGGCGAGTCGTTTTGGCCAGCCCGGCGCCGGTTCTGGCGAACCTGGTCCAAGTGTAGGGTTGGTGCTGGCGTATGGATATCGGGCGCAGCTGAACTTGGACTACCGGTATTACGGTAGTCCCCGATAGTGGATCATCCCTTCCCAGTCCGCCGCGAATGGAGGGCGCAGCCTCAGGCCGAAGCCAGCCCCTCGCGTATCGCGTATCGGGTCAGGTCGGCCACATTGTGCAGATCGAGCTTGCGCATGATATTGCGGCGATGCACTTCCACCGTGCCGGTCGCGATGCCCAGCGCCTCGGCGATCTGGGATGAGCTTCTGCCGCTCGCCAGAAGCTGCAGCACCTCGCGCTCGCGCCGGCCCAGCACTTCACTTTGGTGGCCTTTCAGCGAATTCCTGCGCAGGCTGTCTACTACCGCTTCGGCGGCCTCGGCGTACAGATAGGTCTCGCCCTGCGCCACGGCGCGAATGCCGCGCAGCAGTTCCTCGCTGCCGGCGGACTTGACCACGTAGCCGCGGGCGCCCGCTTGCAGCATTTGCATCACCATGCGCCGGTCGGCAAACGTCGACAGCGCAAGCACTTTGATCGTGGGGTTCTGCGCGAGTATGCGGCGCGTCGCCTCGATGCCGCTCATCCCGGCGAGGCCGATGTCCATGACGATCACGTCCAGCGCGAGGCTGCGCGCAAGCTCGATCGCAGCGGGGCCGTCGTCGGCTTCGGCGACGACCTCGATGTCGCCGGCGCGCTCGAGCGGCGCGCGCAGGGCCTCGCGCAGCATCTTGTGGTCGTCCACCAGCATCAGTCGTATGCTCATCGTTCCTCCTCTTCCGCTGGGGTCTGCAGCGGAGCAACTATGGTGACAGTGGTGCCCGCTCCGGGACTGCTGTCTACATGCATCTCGCCGCCGATGAACTCGACGCGTTCGCGTACGCTCATCAGTCCCAACCCGGACGCGCCGGGCGCCACCGCGATTGCGCGTTCATAGTCGAAGCCGCTGCCGTCGTCTGAAACGGCGAGCGTCAATTGGTCTGAGGCGCGCAGGCTGGTGACTTCGGCTGCGCCCGCCTTGGCGTGCTTGGCGACGTTGATCAGCAGCTCGCGCACCGCGCGGAACAGCGCGGTGCGCGCAGCTTCGTCCAGCGGCTTGGCGGCGCCGTCGTCGTTCAGGCTTACCTTCAGGCCGTAGACGCGCTCAATTTCCTCGGCCAGCCACTCCAGAGCCGGGATCAGGCCGAGGGTGTGCAGCACCGGCGGGCTGAGCTGGAATGCCAGCGTGCGCATCGATTTGTTGGCCTGATCGATGAGCGCCTCTATGGTTTTCAGCTCGGCTGCGGTGCCGGCGCTGCGCCCGCGCCCGTGCAGCGCGGTCAGCTTGTGCTTGACGATGGCCAGCACCTG
>JAAOZY010000082.1 GCA_012274205.1 Betaproteobacteria bacterium | reverse complement strand
CGTGCTTGCCGAGGCGCTCGAATCCCCAATTCTTGTACATGCGCGCGTGCAGAAAATACTGGTTGACCGCTGTCAATTCGTTAGCGAGCTGCTTGTTGAGCAGCTGGATGACTTTCTTGTCGCCTTGCATTTGCACTCCTGATATGGATAGGTCTTGCGTTTGGTCACCGCGCAGAACTTGCCGGGACAATCGGCACAGCGGCGATCGGAATATTCGATGAGAATGATTGTCATCCGATTGGGGTGCGGCGTCAAGCGCAGGCAGCGTGAATGTGCTTCAAGCGATCAGCTGCAGCAGCCGCTCGACGCCGGGATAGCTTTTGCGCGCGATCACGTACTTGCCGGCGTAGGCGCCCCATCTCCTTCCCTGGCGAAAGGCCTCGAGGAATCCCGGCGCGTCGAGCACGCGCCGGCCGCCCACGCTGTCGACGCCGCGCGCGAACAGCGGGTCGGGTACGCAGCCCGCGGTCGGCCCGATGATGGCGATGTGGCGCGCATTGCCGCAGGCAGCAAGCACCGCGTCCAGCGTATCGTTGAGCATCACCGTGCAGGTGCTCATTATCTTGTCGCAGGACGCGAGTTCGGCCGGGTCCAGGGTGACGCGATAGTTGGCGTGCTCGCCCGCAAGTTCCGGCCTGAGCTCGAGTACGGTCAGCCGCGCGCCGGCCGCACTGACGCGCTCCAGCAGCGGGCGGAACAGGCCGATCATGCCGATGTGCTCGCCGCGCGCGGGTTCGATCGCGCCGAGCGAATCGTCCGCCGCCGGCGGCGCCCAGCCAGCGCGCGCGAACAGCTGCTGCGACAGCGCATTGATCGCGGCGAAGCCGAGCGCCTTGGCCGCGGGATCGGTGCCAGCATAGCCACGCGCGAGCAGCAGCGCTTCCATGCCCGCGCACGCGGCCGGATCGAAGCGCGCGCGCAGCGCGGCTTCGATGCCGTCCAGCCTCAGGAAGCTGAAGCCGATCGCCCCGCCCTCGAGTTCGAGCGCGCAGAATTCCGCGTCCTTGGCGGCAGCGCCGTGCGGCTGCGGCAGATGCAGCGCGCGCACGCGCGGATGGCCGAGCTTGGCCGCGATGCGCTCCGCGAGCATCACATAAGCGTCGGTGACCGGCGCCATCGCCGCACTCACTTCGGTTCGCGCTGCGCGCCCGATAGCAGCACCTGCGCCGCCTCCGCGCCGCCGACCGGCGGGTCGCGCCGGCGCGAACGCTGCGCGCCGGGAAAATAGATCGAAGTCAGGCTCTTCGAATGCACCGGAGAATCCGCATCGGAGCTGCCGTAGCGGCGCCAGTCGCGCACCCAGAAAATGTCGTCCGCAAGCTCCAGCATGCCGACAGTTTCGCGGTCGCCGATCAGCACGCCCTGCACCCGCAGGCCCAGTTCCTCCTTGGCGCGCGCGGTCGCGCGCGCGGTCTCGGGCGTGGCGCCGAACTCGCCGTCCGAAGCGATCAGCAGGTCGGCGAGCTGCCAGCGCTCCTCGGCCAGCCGCGCAAGCACGCGCTCGAGCGGGCCGCAGATATCGGTGCCGCCGCGAAATCCCTGGCCGAGAAACTGCGCCAACTGCTCGATGCCGGAAGCGTCGAGGCCGAGCTCGAGCTCGACGATTTCGTCGGGGCCGCCGAAGGCGAACGCGTGGCAGGCGCGCTGCTGCGCCCGCGCCGTGCGCATCGCTTCGAGCACCACCGCCTTGGCCACGTTTTCGGCACCGCCTTGCATCGAGCCCGAAGTGTCGACGCAGATCAGCATCGGCCCGGCTTCCATGCGCCGGTCGGGCCGGCGTTGGGGGCTCGGCCGCCACACCGGCGCCAGCTCCCGCACCGTTTCGCGCAGGCGCTCGTCCTCCTCGTAGGTAAGCAGGCTGCGCTCGGCGCGGTGCGCGTGCCACACCAGGCGCAGGCGCCGGTGCGTCAGCAGCATGGTCTCCGCCGGCAGCATGCGCGCGATGCGGCCGGAGCGGTAGACGCCGCGCGTTTCTCCGGGCATTTCCGGCACGCGCGTAACGCGCATGCTGGAGCGCGGCGCCGTAGTCTGCTCCATCAGCTGCAGGTCGCGCTGCTGCGATTCATCCGTTTCCTCGACCGGCTGTGCGCGGCCCAGATGGCGTATCACGGCGGCGAGCTCGGGCAGCGCCTCGATCAGGCGCCGGATGCGCACAATGTCCTGCCAGCCCGCGCTGTGCAACAAGCCGCGCAGCAGATCCCAGTTGGTGTTTTTGAGCAAGTCCGGGCAGGCGCCGAACACCGCTTCCAATTCATCGAGCAAGCCGCGGCGTTCGCGCCAATCATCGGCAAACGCGGCCAGCGCCCTGGCGATCGCCGCCTCCGCGCTGTCGCCGCGGTCGATATGGTCGACGATCAGGTCGACATGCCACAGCATCGAGGACAGCACCTGATCGACAAGTTCGCTGCGCCCGCGGCACAGTCCCGGCAGGTCCAGCGCCAGCAGGATCGCATGCAACTCCGCCGCAAGCGGCGCATCCGGCCAGTGCTCAGGTGGAGCTTGCGTGCCCGCGAGCAGTGCGGCGCGCAGACCATCAAGCACGCCAAGCCTGGGTTCGAGCGCGCCCTGCGAATTGATCATGCTGCCCAGCCACAGGCTGCGCGGCAGGCGTTCCAGCGCCGCCAAGCGCGCCTCGCGCTGCTCGAACAGCAGCGGCTTGATATCGGTGCCCTGGTTCACTGCTCGATCAGCTCGTGCGCCACCGGCTCGGGCGCGGTGCCGGGGTCGACCGGCAGACGCGGCAGTGCGGCGAACGCGGCGCGCGCCTGCGCCGTGCGCAGTGACAGCGCGGCGAGCGCGGCTTCACTTGCCTGCAAATTGGCGTCGACGCGCGCGGCGAAATCGCGGTCCAGCCACAGGCTCTGCGCGGCATAGGCGGCGAGCCCGGCGCGGTGCGCGCGCAGCTCCTTTGCGTAGCCGGCAATGCGCGCCGTGAGCTCGTCGATCTGGCGCAGGCGCGCACCGATGTGCGTTTCGCCATAGCGGCGTCGGCGCGTGTAGCGCATGCGCGCCACCTGCGCCGCGCCCTTGGCGTCGCTGGCGCGCTGATCCAGCTCGGCACTGAATTTGAGCCGCCCGGACGCGTCGTAGTCAAGATCGTCTGCCTCCTGCTCCAGCGCGGCCTGCGCTTCGTACGCCTCCACCACCCGCGTCAGTCGCGGCGGCGACAGCGCCTCGCACACGCCGAGCCGGGCGAGCAGCCAGTCCTGCACCGCGGCCTGGCCTGCGGCGTCGTGCGCGGTGCACCATGGCAGCAGCCACAGGTCCCACAGCGAGAGTTCGCTGCGCCCTTCGGTGGCCGCGGCCACCGTCAGCAGCGCCGCGATCTTCACCCAGCGCCGGTCCGAGACATAAATATCTCCGCCGGCCAGATGCGCGCGCAACTCGGCCAGCAGTTGCGCCACCTCGGCGCTGACCCGCACCGCGGCGGCGGCCGCGGTGATGGCGTCGCGCTCGGGCTGCGCCAGCGCGCCGGCAATGGGCGGGACGCACTGCCCGGCGAGCGCCAGCAGTTCGCCAAAGCCCGCGGCGCTGACCTGCCCCACCGGCAGGCGCATGAGGAAGCGATCGAAAAATGCTTCGGCCACCTCGTCCGCCGGCACCGCGTTGGTGGCGCCGATGACGCTGATCAGCGGGCAGGCCTGGCGCCCCGCTCCGTTGTCGAATTTACGCTCGTTGAGCAGGGTGAGCAGCGCGTTGAGGATGGCACTGTTGGCTTTGAACACCTCGTCGATAAACGCGATCGAGGCCTGCGGCAGATAGCCCGCGGTCTGGCGCTCGTAGCGGTCCTGCTCCAGCGCGCTGATCGACAGCGGGCCGAACAATTCCTCCGGCACCGAAAAGCGCGTCAGCAGGCGCTCGAAGTAGGACGCGCCCTCGAACGCGAGGTGCAGGCGCCGCGCAAGTTCGCTCTTGGCCGTACCGGGCGGCCCGATGAGCAGGGTATGTTCGCCGGCGAGCGCGACCAGCAGCGCCAGGCGCACCTGGCGGCTGCGCTCGACCAGGCCGTGTTCGAGCGCGGCCAGCAGGGCCGCCAGGCGTTTCCGCGTAGGGCGCAATGGCGTGTTCATCCGCCTATGATACCCGCGCCCAGATCAGCTGCCGGCGTACGCCGGGTTTTCGAGGATCCTGCGCAAAATCGAATTCGCGGCGACAACCAAGGCGGCGCCGATCAGCGTTGCCATCAAGCGATCGATCAGAACGCCGGCGTGCAGCGGTCCACCTCCGTCCAGCAGCAACAATACGAGCGGCGCCATGACCGCGGAATATGCGAGGTAGTTGCGCGCCTTCAGCCAGGGCCGCAGGCCGGCAAGCAATCCTATGCACAGGCCCAATCCCCACGCCGGCGGCCGGATGGCAAGGAACAGACCGGCGGCGAAAACCCCAAGCGCGGTACCCAGGGTGCGCTGCGTGGATTTGATCGACGCGGCGTCGATCTGCCGCTGCATCAGGATCGCGACCGTAAGCGCGATCCAGTGCAGATGATGATTCGGCCAGAGCGAACGCATTGCGCCTGCGATGCTGAGGCAGAATCCAAGCCTGAGGGTGTATTGCCAGCCGGACAGGCCAGTCAGCGACTTTCTCCAACGCGCAAGTTTCTGCGCCACCGTCGCATTCTGCGGCGCAGCACTCGCCGCAGCCGCAGCCGGGCGCCGGCGCCGGCGCGTCAGAACTCCAAGGAGCAGGCTCACGAGCGCTGTCCAGAGCGCACCCGCAGCGATAAGAAACAATAGTCCCGCGCGATTCGGTGTCGAATCCGCCACGGCAATGATGATGACCAGAAACAGGACGAAACGCATTGCCGCAGCGACGGCCGGCCGGCTAAAGCCGCCTATCGTTGCCGCCGCACACGCGAGCACGACCATGATCGCATCGGTCAGCCAGGCCTGGCCGGCCGCGAGCACAGCCGCGATGGATGCCAAAGCGGCAGGCGCAAGCACCGAAGCGAGCTCCTGCGCCTGCTTCCTGGCGCTGGAACCCGCGCCCACGCCGCTGGCGACCAGGCTGCCGACCGATGCAGCCAGGCCAAGAGAGATATTGCCCGCTGCCGCAGCCAGCAGCACCGGCGCTGCCATGCCCACAGCCGCTGAAACGGCTTGATCCCACTCCACCGCCGTACCGGCCGACCAGCGCAGAGCCTCCGCCAGATGCGTCCTTCCATTCATCAGGCAAAGCTGAGCTCGAGCGCCCCAAACTCGCCAAAGTCGGCCTTGACGCTATCGCCCGGCCCGACCGGCACCGGCGTCAAGCAGGTGCCGGTGATCACCAGCTCGCCTGCGCGCAGGCCGCTGCCGAATTCGCACAGTTCGTTGGCAATCCAGGCGAGCGCCACGCGCGGGTCGCCCAGCACATTGGCGCCCGAGCCCTCTCCGGCGAGTTCGCCATTGCGCCAAAGCGCGACGGGGTGCCGGACCAGGTCGCGCCCACGCCAGTCGGCGCGCACCTCCGGACCCGGCACGAACCAGCAGGCGCAGGCAGCGTCCGCGATCAGTTGCGGCGCGCCGACCCGGGTAAATTCCGCATAGCGCGAGTCGGGGATTTCGATCGCCAGATGCAGCGAAGCGACCGCGGCGAGTACCTCCGCGACGCTGTAAGGCGCGTCGCGCTTGGGCAGGTCAGCGCCCAGGCGGAACGCGAATTCGGCTTCGGCGACTTTCATATTGTTGCCGGCGAGCGCAATGCGCGCGCCGGATTCGCGCGCCCGCGCCGCCAGCAGCGGGCCGGCGAGCGGGCCGTCGACGCGGATATGCTGCTGCCCTGCCTTGCTCGTGGCGGCGATTTTCCAGCCGACGATGCGCTGGCCGGACAGGCGCGCGAGTTCGGCCTGGATCGCATAGCCCTCTGCGCGCGTTGCCGGCCGGCAGTGCGCCGGCAATTCGGCCACGCGCGTGGATTGCTGCCAGTGCCGCCACAGCGTGGCAGCCGCAGTGTGGATGTCCTGCTGATTCATGGCTATTGCCCTCCGGTTCGTCCCTAGGATAGCACCGCCGCCAGCGTTCGAAACGCAATGCCGAACCAGGCGCCGCGGCATCTGTGATATGTTGGCGCGACCACAAAGAGTAGAAATCACCATGAGCACATTCGCCGCCCCCGTTACCCTCAGCGGCCGCCACGCGGCGCTGGAACCGCTTGCG
>JAAOZY010000488.1 GCA_012274205.1 Betaproteobacteria bacterium | reverse complement strand
GTAGATGCCGCCGCCGCAGGGCATGCGGATGGTGATCGGCGCAGTGAAATCGCCGGCCGAGCGGTAGCGCAGGCGCGCCGCTTCTGACACGATCTGGTCGGAGGCGGGATAAAAATAGTCGGCGAACTGGATCTCGACCACCGGTCGCAGGCCGTAGGCGCCCATGCCAACGGCGGTGCCGACGATGCCGCCCTCGGAGATCGGCGCATCGAACACGCGCGAGCTGCCGTACTTCGCCTGCAGGCCTTCGGTGCAGCGGAACACGCCGCCGAAATAGCCCACGTCTTCGCCGTATATGACCACGTTGGGGTCGCGTTCGAGCATCACGTCCATGGCCGAGCGCAGCGCCTGGATCATGGTCATCGGGGTGGTGCGCGGCGTGGCGGCGTCCGCCGCTGCGGGCTGCGTTTGCCTTGGCGCGTTCATGTTCAGACTCCCAGCTCTTGGCGCTGCCGGCGCAGATGCTCGGGCATGTCCTTGTAGACGTCCTCGAACATGGCGGCGGCGCTGGGTATGTGGCCGTCGGCGAGCGTGCCGTAGCGTTCGGCTTCCTTTTGCGCCGCAATGACCTCGGCTTCCAGCTCCTTCTGCACCCGCTCGTGCTCTTCCTCCGACCAGGCGCCGATGCGGATCAGGTGCTGCTTCAGCCGCGCGATCGGATCGCCCAGCGGGAAATGCGCCCAGTCGTCGGCGGGCCGGTATTTGGAAGGATCGTCCGAGGTGGAGTGCGGGCCCGCGCGGTAGGTGATCCATTCGATCAGCGTCGGGCCAAGATTGCTGCGCGCGCGTTCGGCCGCCCAGCGCGAGGCCGCGTACACCGCGAGGAAGTCGTTGCCGTCCACGCGCAGCGAGGCGATGCCGCAGCCCACGCCGCGGCCGGCGAAGGTGGTGCTCTCGCCGCCGGCTATGTCCTGAAACGCGGAGATCGCCCACTGGTTGTTTACCACGTTGAGGATCACCGGCGCGCGATAGACGTGGGCAAAGGTCAGCGCGGTGTGGAAATCGGACTCCGCCGTGGCGCCGTCGCCGATCCAGGCCGAGGCGATCTTGCTGTCGCCCTTGATCGCCGAGGCCATGCCCCAGCCCACCGCCTGGATGAACTGCGTCGCGAGGTTGCCGCTGATGCTGAAGAAGCCGGCGCGCTTGTACGAATACATCACCGGCAACTGCCTGCCTTTCATCGGGTCGCGCTCGTTCGACAGCAGCTGGCAGATCATCTCCACCATGTCGACGTCGTCGCGCGCGAGCAGCAGGCCCTGCTGGCGGTAGGTCGGGAAACACATGTCGCCCGGCGCCAGCGCCAGAGCCTGCGCCACCGCAATCGCCTCTTCGCCCAGGCATTGCATGTAGAACGACATCTTCTTCTGCCGCTGCGCAATCAGCATGCGCGCATCGAAAATACGCGTCTTCATCATCGCGCGCAGGCCGCGGCGCAGCAGCTGCGCATCGATCGCCTCCGCCCAGGGCCCGAGGGCGCGGCCCTCGTCGTCGAGCACGCGCACCAGCGCATAGGCAAGGTCGTTGGTGTGGGACGGCCTGGCGTCGACCGGCGGCCGGCGCACTTCGCCGGCAGGGGACAGGCGCAGATAGGAAAAGTCGGTGTGGCGGCCCGGACGCCCGCTGGGTTCCGGCACGTGCAGATGCAGTGGCTGGTTCATGCAGTCTCCTCGGCGCTAGATTGTGTCTCGCGCGGTGTCAGCAATTGGCGGCTTGCATTGTGTGCAAGCCTGCCGCTTGAATTATATCACGCGCGTCCGTCCGGCTTCGCGGCGGCGAATGCGTCCTCTGAATCCCCGGGTGCCCGGCGATCACTCCCCGGAGCCATCGCTGGCATCCGCAGCCCGCTTGCGCCGCAGGGGCTCGTTCTTGCTCTCGTCGGCAAAAACGAAACGGCCATAAAGCACGCAAGCCTTCATGCCCGGGTCGCAAGGCAGATTCCTGACCTTGGTGCACAAATTGTTGCGTTCGTGCGGACAGCCCCATGAGCCGGACATGGATTGGTTTCCTGAGCGGGTGGTCGGTGTATGCGCTGTAAATTGTAGAACAATTCGGGCCAGGCGCAGAAACGGCGCC
This sequence comes from Betaproteobacteria bacterium, assembly GCA_012274205.1. Classification (GTDB taxonomy): domain Bacteria; phylum Pseudomonadota; class Gammaproteobacteria; order Burkholderiales; family SG8-39; genus 2-12-FULL-64-23. The sequence continues at coordinate 4,113 of JAAOZY010000488.1, read as the reverse complement.
GCGCCAGGTCTGATTGCAGTGTTGATCTCGATCAAAGTCGCACTGCGCAGGGGGGATAAGCTGGTCAAGCAGCAATTCCAGATTCCCGCAGAGCATGAGCGACGCACCAGGTTGAGTCCTGCGCCGGGTTTTGTCCTGTCGGGCCGGTTGAATGGATCCAATGCACGGAGGCGCGACATGAGCGACGAGCAGAAGCAGGCACTTGCAGAACAGGCGTGCGAGAAGGCGACCAAGTACGAACTCGACTACGGCTGCTGCCCGCAGTGCGTGCTTGCCGCCGTTCAGGAGACGGTCGGCATCATCGACGACCAGACCATCAAGGCGAGCCACGGACTGTCCGGCGGCGGCGGCCTCGTCGGCGAAGGGGTGTGCGGCGCATTGAGCGGCGGCCTGCTGGCCTTGAGCGCAAAATATGGCCGCGACCGTGACAAATTCGAGAACGGCCGCTATATGAATAATTTCAAGAAAGCCAGGGAACTGACCGAGCGCTTTCGCGGCGAATTCGGCGGCGTCACCTGCAAGGAGCTGCAGCAGCAATTTACCGGCCGGACCTACGACATGTGGAACGCTGCGGAATACAAGGCCTTCGACGCGGCGCGCGGCAAGCAGTGTGCCCGCGCGACGGGAACCGTGACCCAGTGGGTGGTCGAACTGCTATGAGCCTGCACCCACCCTGCAAATCGCGCCGGCGCTGAAGCAACGCGGCGGCATGCCAAAGCGCGTCAGCGCGCGATGAACCCGTATTTCTTCCCGACCCGCACTCGTGCCAATCCTTCGCGGTACGAGAACCCGTCGGTGAACTCGGGCTTTATGACAAACTGCCCCGCCTTGTCGATGTAGCCGATTTTGCCGCCGGCGGAAACGCTGGCCAGCCCCTCCGAAAAGCTGGACGCGGAATCGAAGCTCGGTTTGATCACGATGTTCCCGCTCTTGTCCATGAAACCGAATTTCCCCAGCGGCCCGGAAAACTGCTTGCTGCCGCCGACCTCAATGACGACCAGTCCTTCGGAAAAACTCTCCCCGAGCAGGTTGAACACCGCCCCGCCCGCCTGCGGCTCCAGGACCGACTTTCCGGTCTTGTCTATATAGCCGTATTTCTCATCGATGCGCACCGGCGCCACCCCGTCGGAAAAACTGGACGCCATGTCGAACTTGGGGGGGATTGCGATATTGCCCGACCGATCGATGAAGCCGTATTCCCCGTCGATCTTGACCGCCGCCATGCCTTCGCGGAAAGGCGATGCGCCGCTGAATCGCAGGGCGCCGATATAGTCGCCCTTCTTGTCGATAAAGGCCTGTGTCCCGTCGGCTTCCTGGATCAGCGCCGCGCCTTCGGTAAAATTCCACGCCCGGTCGAATTTCGGCGCTATTGCAAATTTGCCGGTGGTGTCGATGTAGCCGTACTTGAAGTTCTCGCGTACGACGCACAGGCCTTCCGAGAAAATCGGCGGGCTGTATTCATCGCCGGAGAACGTCGGGCTGATTACGACCTTCCCGTGACGGTCGATGAAGCCCCATTTGCCCCCGATCCGCACCGCCGCGAGGCCGTCGGAGAACTTCGAGCTGAACGGCACGTCGCCCTCGGCAAACTGGGGCCGGATGAGCATGCTTCCGGATTTGTCGATGAAGCCCCATCTGCTGCCGACCCGCACTGCTGCCATGCCGTCGGAAAAATCGCCGGCGGCATCATAGCTTGCGGCAATAACCAGGCGGCCGGTCTTCGCCGACCTGGCCGGCGCCGCGGAAGCTGCCTCTCCCGCTTGGGCAAAGGAGCAGATCGCAGCCGACAGAAACAGGAAACCGAAACATCTGATGGCGCGGGAATATGAGTGTTTCATGCGAACCCTAAATTCGATCGGAGGCTGAGATTACCGGCGAATGGCCGGCCCTGTCCATAGCGGCGCCGGAAAATCAGCAAACCAGCCGGTATGCCGGCCCCGGCGCTGACTGGCAATGCGGGGCCGCAGGCGGCGGCCAAAGCTGCGTAAGGCGGGCTGTGGGTGGATAATAAGTCCATGCCGCAGCCCGGGGTGGCGGCGTGTGAATAGGGGGTCGCAATGAAAACGCATCTTGTATCAATGCTCTTGATCCTTGCCGCGGCATCGGCCGGCGCGGCGCACGGACAGGACGCCGACGTTGCGCTGGTCACCCTGCTGTCCGGCGACGTGACTTATGTTTCCCGCGCGGGACCGCCCGGAGCGGTGAAGCCGTACATGAAGCTGAGGGAAGGCGACCGCATCAACGTAGCAGCCGGAGCTCGGGTCCGCATCGCGTACTTTGAAGGTTCGCGCCAGGAGCTCTGGTCCGGGCCGGCGGCATTCAAAGCCGGCAAAGCGGCGGCCGAATCGACCTCGGGCAAGGCCGCCGTGATAACGAATTTGCCGGCGGGCGTTGCGCAGCATATGACGCGCATTCCGGAGCTCGTCATGTCGGCCAAACTTGGCGGAATCAAGGTGCGCGGCATGGCGCAACGCGAGCAGGAGGCGGGCGCGGACCGGCAGAGCACGCTTGCGCAAGCCCGCTCCGCCTACGCAACGATGCAGCGGGAAATGCCTGCGGACGACATTGCCCCCGAGCTCTATCTCTACGCCGCGCTGTACGAGTTCCATCTGTACGACCAGATGAAGCCCGTCGTCGCGGAAATGCTGCGCAAGCAGCCCGACAACCAGGATGCCAAGGCGCTCGATAACTGGCTGGCGGCGCGCTTGTCGCGCTAAAGGGCGCGCAGAAGGCTGGCGCCGGCGCAGCCCTAACGGATGCCGGCGCGCATGAACGACTGAACGAACTGGCGCTGAAACAGAACGAAAGCGACCAGCAGCGGCGCGACCGACATCAGCGTCGCCGCCGTGATGATCGGCCACTGCACGCCCGATTCAGGCGCGCCGAAAATTGCCAGGCCCACGGTCAGCGGCCGCGTCTCGACCGAGTTGGTGATGACCAGCGGCCAGAGGAAATTGTTCCAGTGGTAGCTCACCGAAACCAGGCCGTAAGCCAGATACACCGGACGCGCCAGCGGGATGTAGACCCGCAACAGAATCTGCAGCATGCCGGCGCCCTCCACGCGCGCAGCCTCTTCGAGTTCCTTGGGCACGGTCTTGAACGCCTGGCGCAGCAGAAAAATGCCGAACGCGCTCGCCATGTACGGCAGCGCAATCCCGGGGATGGTATCGACGAGGTTGAGCGTGCTCATGCTGCGGTAATTCTCGACGATCAGCACCTCCGGCATGATCATCAACTGCACCAGCACCAGCGCAAACGCGAGTTCGCGGCCGAAGAATTCGAAGCGCGCGAAAGCGTAGCCCGCCAGCGTGCACAGCACGAACTGGGCGCTCAGCGTCATGGTGACCAGGACGAAGGTATTGAGAAAGTAGCGCGGAAACGGCGCCTGGCTCAGGGCGATGCGGAAGTTGTCCAGCGTCAGCGGGGCGAACAGGCGGAAATGCGTCGCGTACTCCGGCGGGTGGAACGCGCTCCAGAACGCGTACGCGAGCGGCGCAACCCAGATCAGGGCAAGCAGCCAGGCGCCGATGATCTCAACCCAGTCCCCGAAGCCTTTTCCGCGGCGCACGCTCATTGGTAGTGGATATGCTTTTCAAGGAGAAAATACTGGCCTATGGCCAGCACCGCGAGGATCGCGAGCAGCACGACGGTCAGCGTCGCGGCGTAGGATTCATCGAGGAAGCTGAACGCAACCTGATAAATGTAGTAGAGCAGCAGCGAACTCGCGTTATCGGGACCGCCCTTGGTCAGGATGAAAAGCTGGTCGACCAGCTTGAACGAATTGATCACCGCATTGACGAGCACGAACAGCGTCGTCGGCATCAGCAGCGGGAACACCACGCGCCGGAAATAGTGCCAGCGCCCCGCGCCCTCCAGCGTCGCCGCCTCCTCGAGCTCCGGCGATATCGCCTGCAGGCCGGCAAGGTAGAAGATCATGAAGAATCCGGCTTCCTTCCAGATGGTCATCACGATCAGGCAGCCCATCACCGTTTCCGGGCGGCCGAGCCAGTTGTGCCCGCGTATGCCGAAGTTGCTGAGCACCTGGTCGATGAGCCCGATGTCGGGGCTGTAGAAGAACAGCCAGATGTTGGCGACCGCGATCATCGGCAGTAT
>JAAOZY010000487.1 GCA_012274205.1 Betaproteobacteria bacterium | reverse complement strand
GCGCCACGCTTGCGCGAGGCGGCCAAGCTGGCCGGGCCGCAAGGGCGGCAGCGCAGCGGAGTCGGTGGCCGAGGTGCAGGGGAAGGTGCCGGCGAGGCAGACCGCGCCAAGATCCGTGACCGCATCGCAGAGTTGAAGCAAGAGATCATTGCGCTCGACCTCGAACGCCAGGTGCAGCGTGCGCGGCGCCAGGAAAGCCAGGGCCTGGCGCGCGTGGCGTTAATCGGATACACGAACGCGGGCAAGTCCACCCTGATGCGCGCGCTGACGGGGAGCGAGGTGCTGGTCGCGAACAAGCTGTTTGCGACGCTCGACACCACCGTGCGTGCGCTGGTGCCAGAGGGAGTGCCGCGGGTGCTGGTGAGCGACACGGTGGGCTTCATCAAGAACCTGCCGCACGATCTTGTCGCCTCGTTCAAATCAACGCTCGAAGAAGCAGCCGAGGCGTCGTTGCTGCTCCATGTGATCGATGCCAGCGACCCTGGATTTGAACGCCAGATCGAGGTGACCGAGAAGGTGATTGAGGAAATCGGAGCGGGCAAGGTGCCGCGCTTGCGCGTGTTCAACAAGATCGACCGGGTCGGCGATGCCAGGGAACGGACAGAACGCGCGAAGGCATTGCGCGCACGTTTCCCCAAGTGCATCGTGATGAGCGCCGTTGACGAGGACGACACCGCCAAACTGCACAAGACGGTCCGTGCGTTCTTTGCCCGGCGCCTGGTCAAGGCCGAGCTGTTTCTGCCATGGTCGGCACAGAAGCTGCGCGGCGCGTTGTTCGCAAATTGCGAGGTGCTGGAGGAGCGTGCCGACGCGGACGGTACGTTCTTCCGTGTGCGCGGCGAGCGCAAGGATGTTGATGAGCTGCGCGAGCGAATCGGACAGGCGCAAGGGATTCGGTAGGGCAGTTCAAGCCTTGTGTCCTTTGGAATCCCCCCCGTCCGTTCCGGACGGGGCTTCAGTTCCCGCGAAGCTGCATATTCAAATGAAAACGCCACCGCGAGGGTGGCGTTTTCATTTGATGGTGGAGGCGGGGGGAATTGAACCCCTAGGATTATAGGGCTACAGAGTGAAAACGTGGGGCTACAAACCGCCAGAAACCGCCCTAAATCGCCATGAAGGGCACTGGGAAGGGCACTGGATCAGCGGCCGGCCCCCGGTTCGATTGCGCCTTTGGGAATCGAATCTGCGACCTCAAGGACGTCGGCTGGACGTTATCGGACTCAAACCGCGAAGAACACCGACACCGAAGCGGCAACTAAATCTGACCGCGCAGGCAGCGGTCATGGGCCTCACCAAGCGGCGGGCTTGTGGATGGTAGTGCCCGGGATTTGGTCAGGAAGCTGGCACGCCGCCAATACACCCGGGCCAAGGTGCTTCACGAAGTGGGCATGCTGGGTCAGTTCCCGCGAGGGATGCGCAAAACGCGCGGCAGCACCCCCAGGTCGAGGAAAAATCAGACCGATTTTCTTCGCCGGGTGATGCTCTCGAACCAAGCGCATCGCCTCGGCAAGATCGCTGTCGTTGGAAATGATTACCGCGCAGTCGTAGGCATCGAGCCAGGCATCATTCAGCATGTGGACTGCAAGGTTAACGTCCGAGCCCTTTTCCTCGGTTTTCAACACACGCACGGTTGCGGGCTTTCCAGGAGCAGGATGGGCTAGTGGAGCACTGATCTCATGGGTAAGAAAGTGTCCGTTGTGCACGACTAACTCGGGGATCGTTGCACGCAAAGCGCGGAGATAGGTTTGCTGCCGGATCGGCTGGCCCGGATCGCGTTTTCCGGACACCGGGGCGGTGTAGTACTTGATAGCTACGATTTGGTGCTCGGGCCGCAGCAGTTGTTGGCAGACCTTCTTTACGTCCAGCCATTTGTACGGCGTACCGCGGACGGCCCGGTAGTAGAAATTGAAGCCGTCGATGTAGATTGCGGTTCGCATCAGTGCCCGGCACAAATAAACAGGGGGCTCCGAAGAGCCCCCGCACCCAGGGTCGAAACCACTGGGGAAGTAGTGACCGAATAATAGCACAAAACGCTATTAGCGTCACGCGCTAAATTGGCTGCTGACACGGCGGCTACGGAATTGAACCGGGGACCGTAAACGCTTCCACCTTGGCCAACTCCCGGCCAGCGTCTTGCTTGTCGATCCACGTCGAATAAATCCTGTAAAACACCATGATTGAGTGACCGAGTTGCTTCGCCGCCCAACGCGGATTTGCCCCGGACATGAGCATGGTGGTCGCGTAGGTGTGTCGGGTGTTCTTCGCCGGCCGGTGTCGGATTCCGAGGAGTTTGATTGCGCTCGCGAACATTACGCCCTGCCGGTGCTCATCCAGCCACGCCTCGCCCGCCTTGCGGCCATTTCCGGAAAAAGGGCTCAGCCAGACGTGTTTGCCGGCGAGGTAGCTCCGGGCCTTCTGGCGCAGCAGTGCGGTGTTCGCGCGGCTGTGAAGCTCCACGGTGCGCGCCTCGTAGGTCTTGGTGTCCTTGACCGTATTCAAGACCTTGCCGCGGCTGACGCGCACGGTCTGCTTGCGCAGATCGACGTCCGTCCATTTGATTTCGATCTGCTCGTTCGGTCGCATCCCGGTGAAAAACGCGAATTCGTAATAATCCGCGACTTCTGGCCCCCAACGCTCCGCCAGCTTCGGCAGAATCAGATCGACCTCTTCGAGCTCGAAGGGGTCGGGCTCCGGGTGTTGAATCTCCAAAAACTCCACTTTCTTCGCAGGGTTCTCGGCAATCGCCCCGTCTTTCACCGCGAGGGCGAACACGATGCGCCCCTGCGATAGGACGTTGTTGTAGGACTTTCTGCTCGTCGTCGCATCGCCGATTTTGGCTGCAATTTCAGAAGGCAGCACGTCGCCAATCGCGCGCTCGCCAAACCACGGAATCCAGTGGCGCTTAAAAATCTTCTCGTAGCCGAGGAGTGTCGAGGGCGAGAGTTTCGTGTTCGCCGCGCGCCACAGTTTGACATACTCGGCAAACGTCTTGACCTTGATGGACTCGTGCTTGGCGTTGAACCGCTCAAGGCCCCCAAAGTTCGGAAACTCTTTGCCCAGGTCGAAGGTGCCGTGCCGGATGCGTTCCTTAATATCGCGCACCAGGCGCTTCGCATAGGCAAGATTCGGCGGTGTTGGAGGCAGGTCTAGGGTCGGTCGGCACTTCTGTCCCTGGAACACGAAGCGCAACAGAATGCGGTTGAAATGTGGACTTACGCCCCCTGCACTTGATTCTCGACCCATTTGTGATACCCCCTCAGACTCACCAATATGCGCCCATCAGGCGCGCGCCGCCAAACCAAACCCTCTCGCCATTCCCCGCGTTGGATCTTCTTCTGCACGGCATCAGCGGAATAGCCCGTAATCGTCTCGAACACCGAGATCTGAATATAGTCGACCGGCAGGCAGGGAACAGGAGTGGTCATTAATGTTAGCAGTTAAACACCGCGTTACAAGTGGTTCGGGCAGCTTAATTTCCCTGCTTCCTGAGAAACGCCGGGATCTCAAACGCTTCGTCTTGACACGGTTGCAGCAATGCGGCTCGACTGACATCGAGCACGCGCTGCAGCGCCGCGTTCAGGGTGTCAACCTGGTCATCCAGCTCGTGCGCAGCCTGGTGCGCGTCGGTCGATTTTGTGTTCCTGCAAGTGATGTAGTCGTCACCGCCCATTTCGTCACTCCAATTCGTCGTAATTGTTCAAGTCCAGCGTTCCATCTTCGAAGGGTGTAGCGGATCGATCCTTGCTATTACCAGCCGGCCAACCTGCACATCGTCGATCGATCTCATCCAAGGTTCCTTTTTTTCGGCAGCATCGCCGCAGCGTCCATCGCCTTCGTCCACTCGAGAACCTCCGGATCACGCAGCAGCGCGTCCAGTTCGATGCGGTCGAACTCGTGACCGTGGGCAGACAGCAACTCCTCGACGTGCACCGCGATCGATCCGAGCTTGCAGAGCAGCGACACGCGCGGTTTCATCATGGCGCGTGTCCAAACAGTTCATCGTTTGCGCGCAGCTCGCCGCGGCCGGTTATTAGCTCAAGCGCCCGGAGCTTGCTTAGATAGGTGCTGAAAGTGCCGCTGTTTTCGGACAGCCCGGCTTCCGCCGCCGCATCGGCTTTGGTAATAGCGCGCGGGTAGCGATCAGAACAAGCTCGCAGAATGCGCGCGGCGCCTGAGTCGCCCAGGTCCTGCAGCCAGTGCACCAGCAGCTCCCGGCCGAT
>JAAOZY010000081.1 GCA_012274205.1 Betaproteobacteria bacterium | reverse complement strand
TGCAGGGCGCGGACGAACTCGGCGCGCTCGCGGGCAAGCTCAAGACCGAGCAAAAGCGGCTCGCCGAGGTGCACGGGCGCTATGTGCCCCTGGTGCTCAAGATAGCGCCAGACCTGGACGACGCGCAGATCGACGCGATCGCCAAATGCCTGTTGAAGCACAAAATGGACGGCGTCATCGCCACCAACACCACGGTTTCCCGCGCAGGCGTGGCCGGCCTGCGGCATGCAGGCGAAGCGGGCGGCTTGTCCGGCGCGCCGCTGCGCGACGCCTCGACCGCGGTGATAGGCAAACTCGCGCGCCTGCTCGACGGCGCGATCCCGATCATCGGCGTCGGCGGCATCATGACTGCGGCCGATGCGCGGGCCAAACTTGCCGCCGGTGCCAGCCTGGTGCAGGTCTACACCGGTTTCATCTACCGCGGGCCGCAGCTTGTCGGAGAAATCCTGCGCGAGTTGGCGGCGCCGGCGCCATGAACGGCAATGCGCTGGCGGAAGCGATCGACACGCTGCTGCCGCAGACCCAGTGCACCCAATGCGGATTCGACGGCTGCATGCCCTACGCCCGCGCGGTCGCGGCGGGGGCAGCCGACATCAACCAGTGCCCGCCCGGCGGAGCCGACGGCATGGAAAGAATTGCCGCGCTGCTCGGGCGCGCGCCCAAGGCGCTCAATCCGGCCAAGGGCGCCGAACGCGTTCGCGCGCTCGCCCTGATCGACGAAGCGCGCTGCATCGGCTGCACCCTGTGCATCCAGGCCTGCCCGGTGGATGCCATCGTCGGCGCGGCCAGGCTGATGCACACCGTCATTGCCGAATTGTGCAGCGGCTGCGAGCTGTGTCTGCCGCCCTGCCCGGTCGACTGCATCGACATGGTGCCACTGCCGCTGGCGCAGTCGGCATGGACGCAGGCCATGGCCGCCGCCGCACGCGAGCGTTTTGCGTTTCGCACACTGCGCCTCGCACGCGAGCAGACGGAGCGCGCGGAGCGCCTTGCGCGCAAGGCCGCGGGGAAACTGCAGCAGGATCTGCCGGACGCCAAGAAAGCCGCGATCCGCGCGGCGATGGCGCGCGCCAGGGCGAGAACGGCGGCCGCGGGGAAAAAGCAATGAATCCGGCGAAGCGCCGCGAAATATTCGAACGCTTCCGGACGGCGAATCCCGAACCGCGCGGCGAGCTCGAATACCGCACGCCGTTCCAGCTGCTGATCGCGGTGATCCTGTCGGCCCAGGCCACCGACAAGAGCGTAAACCTGGCCACGCGCAGCCTGTACCAGGCGGCGCCGACGGCGGAAAAAATGCTGGCACTCGGGATGGACGGGCTGATCGCCCATATCAAGCGCATCGGCCTGTACCGCACCAAGGCGAAGAACATCCTTGCCACCTGCGCGCTGCTGCTCGAACGCCACGGCGGCGAGGTGCCGCGCGAACGCGCGGCGCTGGAAGCCCTGCCCGGGGTCGGGCGCAAGACCGCCAATGTCGTGCTAAACATCGCTTTTGGCCAGCCGACCATCGCCGTGGACACGCACATCTTCCGCATCGCCAACCGCAGCGGCATCGCGCCCGGGAAGGATCCGCTCGCGGTGGAAAAGAAACTCGAGAAATTCGTGCCGCCCGAGTTCCGCCTGCATGCACACCACTGGCTGATCCTGCACGGCCGCTATGTGTGCAAGGCGCGCAAGCCGGATTGTCCGCGGTGCCTGATCGCCGATTTGTGCGAGTTCCGGGGCAAGGCGCGCGCGGCCTGAAACCGCGGCCGGCGGACACTCATTGCCATGTTCAATCCCTCGCGCGAGCAGGTGCGGCAGTTTTTCTTCGACGCCCGGCGCAAGCAGCGGGAACGCCAGCTGCTCGCGGGCCTGGAACATGTCGCCGTCGACATCGTCCGGCTGCATCCCGAATACCACGCCGTGCTGGATGCGCCCGAGCGTTTCCAGGAGCGTGAATACCGGCCCGAGGCCGGTGACAGCAATCCCTTCCTGCACCTGAGCATGCACCTCGCGATCGAGGAGCAGCTGTCGATCGATCAGCCGCCGGGCATTCAGCGCGAGCTGGCGCGGCTGGCGGCCAAGCTTGGCGACAGGCACGCGGCCTGCCATGAAATCATGGAATGTCTGGCCGAGACCGTGTGGCGCGCGCAGCGCGACGGCACCGAGCCGGACGCGCCGGCTTACCTGGAATGCCTGAAGCGGCGTTAGAGAGTGAGCACGAATCGCGGGGATATCGCCCCGCCGGGCGCTTCCCCTCGGTCTCCCCTATAGCAGCGGCCGTGTCGCGAAGGCAGCGCTACTTGGCGAAGCGCTGCAGCGGCATGACTTTCAGCTTGCCATTAAGGCTGCTGACGTAGGCCGCGATGTCGAGGATGTCCTGCGCCGACAGCGCGCCCGCCTGGCCATCCATGATCGGATTCTTGCGCTCGCCGGATTTGTAATCGCTCAGGGCGCGCGCGAGGTAGTCCTCGTGCTGACCGGCCAGGCGCGGAATATCGGGCGATATGGGCGTGTCGAAATCCGCGCCGTGGCAGGCCGCGCAGGCTTTGGATTTCTGCGCGCCTGCGCCGGCATCGCCCCCGGCGTATGCGGGCAGGCTGGCGAGCGCGAGCAGAGCGACGAGCAGTGTGGCTTTCATGGTCGCTCCTTTATTGATGCAGGGTGGAATAATAGGCGGCAAGGTCCGCCATGTCCTGATCGGACAGGCCGCGCGCGATTGCGCGCATGGACGGGTGGCTGCGCGCGCCGGACCTGTACTCCTGCAGCGCATTGACGATGTAGAGCGCTTGCTGCCCCTCGATCATCGGCACGCGATAGACGTGCGGATAGGCGGTCTTGTAATCGGGTATGCCGTGACAGCCTTCGCACATGGATGTCTTGTCCCTGCCCGCCTGCGCGTTGCCCGCCGGCGCCTGCGCCAGCGCGGGCAGCGCCAGAATAAGCAGCATAAAGCCCAGAATTGTCTTCATCGTTCTCACTCTCAGAGTCTGTTGCAAAAGGAGGGGCTACTCTTCCCCCGCCTCCCGTCTATGGAACCGACCGGTGCCGCGGCTCTCTTGTTGGGCGATCAGCGCGCGGGAGCCGGATGCCGGTTGCCGCTCACATTCAGCGGGCGGTGGATTCTATACGATAGGCCGCGGACCCGTAAAGGGCGGTTTACCTTCACCGCAGCACGCATCTGGCCGCGCACGCGCGCCTGCTTTCGCGCAAGGGCGCCACAGCCGGGCCGGGGCCACCCGTCGTATAATGCGCCTTTCATTTGCGGGTGTTGCCATGCGTTTCCACGGTTCCGACAACTATATTTCGACCGACGACCTGACCCTCGCCGTCAATGCCGCCGTCACGCTGCAGCGGCCGCTGCTGATCAAGGGAGAACCCGGAACCGGCAAGACCATGCTGGCCGAGGAAGTGGCCAAAGCCCTGCGCCTGCCCATTTTCGAGTGGCATATCAAGTCCACCACCAAGGCGCAGCAGGGCCTGTACGAATACGATGCGGTATCGCGGCTGCGCGACTCGCAGCTGGGCGATCCGCGCGTGCATGACATCAACAACTACATCGTCAAGGGCACCTTGTGGCAGGCGTTCACCGCCGAGGAGCCGGTGGTGCTGCTGATCGACGAAGTCGACAAGGCCGACATCGAGTTCCCCAACGACCTGCTGCGCGAGCTCGACCGCATGGAGTTCTACGTCTATGAGACGCGCGAGCTGATCAAGGCGAAAAACCGCCCGATCGTGTTCATCACCTCCAACAACGAAAAGGAGCTGCCCGATGCCTTCCTGCGGCGCTGCTTCTTCCATTACATCCGCTTTCCCGACAAGGAAACGATGGAAAAGATCGTCGACGTGCACTTCCCCAACATCAAGAAGCACCTGCTGCGCGAGGCGCTGGAAGTGTTCTTCGAGGTGCGCGAAGTGCCGGGGCTGAAGAAAAAGCCCTCGACCTCCGAACTGCTCGACTGGTTGAAGCTCCTGCTCGCCGACGACATTTCGCCCGAGGCGCTGCGCAGCAAGGACAAGAAGACCATCATCCCGCCGCTGCACGGCGCGCTGCTCAAGAACGAGCAGGACGTGCATTTGTTCGAGCGCCTGATCTTCATGTCGCGCCACAACCGCTAGCGCCGCACCCGCAGCGCCAGCGAGCCGGCTTCATCATGCTGATCGATTTCTTCCTCAAGCTGCGCCAGGCCAAGGTCCCGGTCACGACCAAGGAATACCTCATGCTGATCGAGGGCATGCAGAAGGGCGTGGTCGGCGCCTCGATCGACGATTTCTACTATTTCTCCAGGACCTGCCTGGTCAAGGACGAGGCCAACTTCGACAAGTTCGACCGCGCCTTCGGCGAATATTTCAAGGGCGTCGAGGCCGTCATGGGCGTGGAAGCCGACATCCCGCTCGAGTGGCTGCGCAAGCAGGCAGAGCTCAACCTGAGCCCCGAGGAGAAGGCCAAGATCGAGGCCATGGGCGGTTGGGAAAAGCTCATGGAGACGCTGAAGAAGCGCCTGGAGGAGCAGAAGGGCCGGCACCAGGGCGGCAGCAAGTGGATCGGCACCGGCGGCACTTCGCCCTACGGCGCCTACGGCTACAACCCCGAAGGCATACGCATCGGCCAGGAGGGCTCGCGCAACCGCTCGGCGGTGAAAGTGTGGGACCAGCGCGAATACCAGAACCTGGACGATCAGGTCGAGCTCGGCACGCGCAACATCAAGATCGCGCTGCGCCGCCTGCGCCGCTTCGCCCGCGACGGCGCGCCCGAGGAGCTGGACCTGGACAACACCATCGCCTCCACTGCGCGCAAGGCCGGGATGCTCGACATCCTGATGCGCCCCGAGCGCCACAACAAGGTCAAGGTGCTGCTGTTCTTCGACATCGGCGGCTCGATGGACGACCACATCAAGCTGTGCGAGGAAATGTTTTCCGCGGCGAAGACCGAATTCAAGCACATGGAATATTTCTACTTCCACAACTGCCTTTACGACTACGTGTGGAAGGACAACCGCCGGCGCCACTCCGAGCGCACCCCGACCACGGACATCCTGCACAAGTACGGGCACGACTACAAACTGATTTTCGTCGGCGACGCCACCATGAGCCCGTACGAAATCCTGCAGCCCGGCGGCTCGATCGAATATGCCAACGACGAGGCCGGCGCGGTGTGGCTGCGGCGCATGCTCGATACCTATCCGAAGGCGATCTGGCTCAATCCGGAACCCGAGCAGCTCTGGCCCTACCGCCAGTCAATCGCGGTCATCCGCGAGATCATGGAGTCGCGCATGTACCCGATCACCATCGAGGGCCTGGAGCGCGCGATGCGCTACCTGAGCAAGTAGCCGCAGGGCGGTTTCAATCTTTCTCGCGCCGCGGCGGCGGCGCAACCTTGAGCGCTTCCTCGATAGTGGTGAGGCCCGCGGCGACTTTCATCGCGGCGCTGATGCGCAGCGGCTTCATGCCTTCCTTGTAGGCGAGTTCGCGCATCGCCGCTAGGTCGGCCTTGGCGTCCACCAGCCGGCGCATCGCCGGCGTCATCAGCAGGATTTCATAGATGCCGATGCGGCCGATGTAGCCGGTGTTGCGGCATTCCAGGCAGCCGACCGGGCGAAAGATGTGCGCCGGGCGCTTCGCCTTCCACGGCGCGACGAACTCCTCCCAGGTGAGGTCCTCGGCGCGCGCGTCGTCGTAGGGCACGCTCTGCTTGCAGTGCGGGCACAGCGTGCGCACCAGGCGCTGCGCCATCACCCCGAGGATGGTGGAGTTGAGCAGATAGGACGGCACGCCGAGGTCGAGCAGGCGCGTGATCGCGGCGACCGAATCGTTGGTATGCAGGGTGGAGAGCACCAGGTGGCCGGTGAGCGCCGCCTGGATCGCCATGTCCGCGGTCTCGAGGTCGCGGATCTCGCCCACCATGATGATGTCCGGATCCTGGCGCATCAGCGCGCGCACGCCGTCGGCGAAGCCGAGGTCGATGCCGTGAGTCACCTGCATCTGGTTGAACGCGGGCTCGACCATTTCGATCGGATCTTCGATGGTGCAGACGTTGACTGCCTCGGTGGCCAGCGTCTTCAGCGTCGAATACAGGGTGGTGGTCTTGCCCGAGCCGGTGGGCCCGGTGACCAGGATGATGCCGTGCGGCGCGACCGTCATCTGGCCCCAGCGCAGCTTGTCTTCGTCGGAAAAGCCGAGCTCGCTGAAATCCTTGACCAGCACCTCCGGGTCGAATACGCGCATCACCAGTTTTTCGCCGAACGCGGTGGGCAGCGTCGACAGGCGCAGCTCGATTTCCTGCCCGTCGGCAGTGCGCGTCTTGATGCGCCCGTCCTGCGGCCGGCGCTTTTCCACCACGTCCATACGCCCGAGGATCTTGATGCGGCTGGTCATCGCCGACATCACCGCAGAGGGTATCTGGTACACCTGGTGCAGCACGCCGTCGATGCGAAAACGCACCAGGCCGACGTCGCGCCGCGGCTCCATGTGGATGTCGCTCGCGCGCTGGTCAAAGGCGTACTGCCACAGCCAGTCGACCACATGCACGATATGCTGGTCGTTGGCGTCGTACTGGCGGTTGGCATTGCCCAGTTCCACCAGCTGCTCGAAATTGCCGATGCCGCTGCGCTGGTCGCCCTTCTCCGATGCGCCCTTGATCGACTTCGCCAGGTTGTAGAACTCGACCTGGTAGCGCGCGATGTCGAGCGGATTGGCGATTACGCGGCGGATGTCCAGGCGCAGGATCGGCTTCAATTCCCGCTCCCATTCCTTGACGTAGGGTTCGCAGGTGGCGATCACCGCCTCCCTGGTGTTCACCTCCACCGGCAGGATCTTGAAGCGCTGCGCGTAGGCATTGGACATGATGTCGGTGACCGCCGAAAAGTTTATTTTCAGCGGGTCGATGTGGTAATAGCCCAGGCCTACCTTGGCCGCCAGCCACTCGGTAAGGAGCTCGAGATGCAGCAGCGTATTCGGCGGCAGCAGCGACTTCCATTTCTGGTCCGCGATTACCGCAAGCGGATGATGGTCGGCGCGCTGCATGCGCCGGTCGGCAATGAGCTTGTCGGCCTCGGCGCGCCCGACGATGCCGTCCGCTACCAGATCATTCAACACCTCGGCCAGGGTCAGTTTGCGATCGCTGGCGGTTTCGGCGGCAGGTTGCATGGCAGGCACTATAGCGGCAATGCGCGGCCGGTTCAAACCGGCGCCGGCTGCGCCGTGCCCGGACACAGCTGCTGCTGCGCCGGTCGCTGCGTCGATGCGCCGCTGCGAAAATGCCCGCATACACCTCTTGCGCTCGCGGGTATTCGCAGCGCGCGGTATGCTAATATTTGCGTTCATTGCCGCGAACCCCGCTTTGTCCGCGCGGCAGGACGCGGCACCCAATAAATTCTCGCGCGAAGGAGGGGGCAAAGCCCCCTGCGCAATCACCACTGACAGGAGCACACCATGATCAAAGCTGGAGACCGACTGCCCGACGCCAAGTTGAGCGAAGCCACCGAATTCAACGAAGAAGCCGGCTGCCCCCTGAACCCCCATGACATCAGCGTCGCCGAAGCGACCAAAGGCAAGAAGATCGCCATCTTCGCCCTGCCCGGCGCCTACACCCCGACCTGCTCCGCCAAGCACGTGCCGAGCTACGTCGCCAACTACGACAAGCTGAAGGCCAAGGGCGTGGACGAGATCTGGTGCGTGGCCACCAACGATGCGTTTGTGATGGGCGCCTGGGGCCGCACGCAAAAAGCCGGCAACAAGGTGCGCATGCTGGCCGACGGCAGCGCCATATGGACCAAGGCGCTGGGCCTGGAGCTCGACCTCACCGCGCGCAACATGGGCGTGCGCTCGAACCGCTATTCGATGCTGGTCGAGGACGGCGTGGTCAAGCAGCTGAACGTCGAAGGCCCGGGCAAGTTCGAGGTCTCCGATGCGGAGACCATGCTGAAGAAAATGTAACAGCCGGGCTTCTTATCGCCTCCAGGGGCGCGGCGAAGCTGCGCCCTTCTTATTTGCGTGCCGGCTTAGCTCCCCGGGGTCCAGATCTTGGAACCGGCACCGGCCATTGCGAGCATCAGCTCGTTCAGGCGCTTGACGAAGCCGGCCGGGTCCTCGAGCTGCCCGCCTTCGGCGAGCAGGGCCTGGTCGAACAGCACCTGGCTCCAGTCGGCGAAATGCGTTTCCTCGTATTTCAGCCGCTGCACCAGCGGATGGCCCGGATTGATCTCCATGATGGGCTTGGACTCGGGCACTTTCTGTCCTGCGGCCTTGAGGATGCGCGCGAGATTCCCGCCCATATCGTACTGGTCCGAAACCAGGCAGGCGGGTGAGGCGGTCAGGCGCAAGGTCACGCGCACTTCCTTCACCTGCTCGCCCAGCGCGCCTTTGATCTTGTCGGTGAGTTCCTTGTATTCGCCCGCCTGCTTTTCCTGTTCCTTTTTCTCCGCCTCGTCTTCGAGCTTGCCCAGGTCGAGGTCGCCGCGCGCCACCGAGACGAGCTGCTTGCCTTCGAATTCAGTCAGGTTCGACACCAGCCATTCGTCCACCCGTTCCGACAGCAGCAGCACCTCAATGCCTTTCTTGCGAAACACTTCGAGATGCGGGCTGTTCTTCGCCGCGAGGAAGGAATCGGCGGTGACGTAATAGATCTTCTCCTGGCCCGGCTTCATGCGCGCCAGATAATCGGCGAAAGAGACGCTCTGCTCCTCGCTGTCGCTGTGCGTGCTGGCAAAGCGCAGCAGCGCGGCGATTTTTTCCTTGTTGGCATGGTCCTCGCCCACGCCCTCCTTCAGCACCAGGCCGAATTCCTTCCAGAAGCCTGCGTACTTGTCCTTCTGGTTCTGCGCCAGCTCCTCCAGCAGCCCGAGCACGCGCTTGGTGCAGCCGGAACGGATCGCCTCGATGTCCTTGCTCTGCTGCAGAATCTCGCGCGATACGTTGAGCGGCAGGTCGCTCGAATCGACCACGCCGCGCACGAAGCGCAGGTAGGCGGGCAGCAGCTGCTCGGCGTCGTCCATGATGAACACGCGGCGCACATACAGCTTGATGCCGTGCCGGTGCGTGCGGTCCCACAGGTCGAAGGGCGCATGCGCAGGCAGGTACAGCAGCTGCGTGTACTCGTGCCGGCCCTCGACGCGGTTGTGCGTCCAGGCAAGCGGCGGTTCGAAGTCGTGC
The DNA here is from genome assembly GCA_012274205.1 of Betaproteobacteria bacterium. GTDB lineage: Bacteria > Pseudomonadota > Gammaproteobacteria > Burkholderiales > SG8-39 > 2-12-FULL-64-23. The sequence continues at coordinate 1,143 of JAAOZY010000081.1, read as the reverse complement.
GCAACGTGCTTGTAGAACTCCTGGTATTGCTCTTCGCTGATCTCGGCTTTCGGCCGCGCCCACAGCGCGCTCGCCTGATTGACGGTCTCGTCCTCGCCCGTTTCCTTGTACGCCTTCTTTTCCTCATCCCAGATGCGCTTTTCCATGCGGATCGGGATCGCGATATGGTCGGAGTACTTGCGGATCAGCGCGCGCAGGCGCGAATCGTCGAGCAGCTCGTCCTCGCCTTCGCGCAAATGCAGGCTCACTTCGGTGCCGCGCGTCGCTTTTTCGACCGCTTCGATGCTGTACTCTCCGCCACCCTCGGATTCCCAGCGCACCGCCTCGTTTGCCGCCACCCCCGCGCGCCGCGTCACCAGGCTGACGCGGTCGGCGACGATGAACGAGGAGTAGAAGCCGACGCCGAACTGGCCGATCAGGTGCGCGTCCTTGGCCTGGTCTCCGGTCAGCGCCTGGAAAAACTCGCGCGTGCCCGATTTGGCGATGGTGCCGATGTTGGCGATGACCTCGTCGCGCGACATGCCAACGCCGTTGTCGGACACGGTCAGGGTGCGCGCGGCCTTGTCGAAACTCACGCGGATCTTCAGGTCCGCGTCAGTGCCGTACAGCGAGGCGTCCGACAGCGCCTCGAAACGCAGCTTGTCGGCCGCGTCGGAAGCGTTCGATATCAACTCGCGCAGGAAAATCTCCTTGTTGCTGTACAAGGAGTGGATCATCAGGTGCAGCAGTTGTTTGACTTCGGCCTGGAAGCCCAGCGTTTCCTTGGTGGCGGTGGCAGACATGGATACTCCGGAGCGGGTTGCAATTGCTGGCATAGATGCGGGCGGCAGGCCGGATTTTCAAGAGCCGGCGCCCGGCCACGGTAGAATAGCGCCTGCGCCGATTCGGTTTCAACCGTCCACCTTGCAGCTGCACCCCCAATTCCGCGCCGCGGTCAAAGCCTGCCTGCCGGTCCTGCCCGGCGTGCTCGCTTTCGGCACCATCAGCGGCGTGGCCATGGTGGCGGCGGGCATGCCCTACCACCTCGCCATGACGATGTCGGTGCTGGTCTATGCGGGCAATGCGCAGCTGGCGGCCCTGCAACTGCTTAGTTCCGGCACGCCGCTTGCGATCGCGATCTTCGCGGCACTGGTGATCAATCTG
>JAAOZY010000486.1 GCA_012274205.1 Betaproteobacteria bacterium | reverse complement strand
GTTCAAGGACTGGTGGACGCCGCTGCAGCCGACTGCGATGGTGGATCTTGCGAAGCCTGCGTATCGGTTGGGGTTGGCGGAAATCGGTGTCGGCACCGAGGGGTTCAAGCTCAAAGTCGAGGTGAGCGCCGACAAAGGCGATTACCGGCCGCGCGAACAAGCGACGGTACGGCTCAAGGTCACTACGCCCGAAGGAAGGCCGGCGCCTGCAGGTGCCGAGGTCGCTTTTGCGGCGGTCGATCAAGCCCTGCTCGAACTCAAACCCAACGAAACTTGGAATCTGCTGGAGGCACTGCTGCAGAAGCGCGCCTACGAAGTGGAGACCGCCACAGCCCAGTCCCAGGTCATTGGCAAGCGTCACTTCGGTAAGAAGGCTGTTCCCCCGGGAGGAGGAGGAGGCCGTGGCCCGGCGCGAGAACTCTTCGATACCTTGCTCGCTTGGAACCCTCGGGTGAAGCTGGATGCGAACGGCACGGCCATGCTCAAGGTGCCGATGAACGATTCGTTCACCGAGTTCAAGCTTGTCGGTGTCGCTACCGCCGGCGCGGCGTTGTTCGGCACCGGGTCGACCGCCGTGCGCACCAGGCAGGACCTGCAGATGATCTCCGGCCTGCCGCCTGTAGTGCGGGAGAAGGACCGATTCGATGCGTTGCTCACGCTGCGCAACGGCACCGCTAAGGAGATGAATGTCGCGGTGTCGGCGAAAATCGGCGACAAGACTATGGACAGCCGGAATGTGAAGCTCGTGCCCGAGGGCGCTGCGGAGCTTGTCTGGAGCGCGGTCGCCCCCGAGGGAGCTGGGAAGCTTGTCTGGGAGTTCGCAGCCAAAGATAGCGGCGGCAGTTCGGCCACGGATAGCCTCAGGATTAGCCAGCAAGTGCTGCCTGCCGTGCCAGTGACAGTGCAGCAGGCCACCTTCATGCGCATCGACCGAAAGTACGAGGTGCCCGCCGTTCCGCCTGCAGGGGCGCTACCGGGCAAAGGCGGCATTGAAATCGGCCTTTCGCCCAAACTCTCGACACCTCCGCCGGGGCTGAAGCGCTTTTTCGAGGAGTATCCGTTTTCCTGCATCGAGCAGATGACTTCCATCGCTGTAGGTCTGAAAGACAAGAAGCGCTGGCAGGAGGTGGTCGCAAACCTGCCGACTTATCTGGATAGCGACGGCTTGGCCAGCTACTTCCCCGGGGTAGGCGCGGGAAACGTCGCGCTCACTGCTTATCTTCTGGACATGGCCAGCCTGTCGGGCTTCGCGCTTCCAGATGACGTGAGGGATCGCATGCTGCAGGGGCTTACTGCCTTTGCCGAGGGGCGCGTCAAACCGAAATATTGGTCGCCTTACGACGATCTGCTGGTGCGTAAGCTACTGGTACTCGAAGCTCTCACGCGCCAGGGCCGTGCGCCCACCCGCATCGCCGCGGCACTCGATGTGGACCCGATGCGACTGCCCACGGCAGGCGTGATTGATTGGTATCTGGTGGTGAAGCGCTTGCCCGATCTGCCACAACGAGCGGCGAAGCTCGCCGCCGCAGAGCGCGAGCTGCGCAATCGACTTTCCTATGCTGGCGGCCGGCTGGTCTTTACCACCGAGCGCTCCGACTATTGGTGGTGGATGATGGTAAGCGGCGATTCGAACGCGTTCCGCCTCATCGAAGCCACGCTGGAGGAACCTTCCTGGAAGGAAGATTTGCCGCGACTGCTGCGCGGCGCGATGGAGCGTCAGGTGCGCGGCCGATGGTTCACAACTACCGCCAATGCATGGGCCAGCGTAGTTCTGGATAAATTCGGGACGAATTTCGAAAAGGAAGCGGTCACCGGTGTTACTCGCGCGAGCCTGGGCAAGGCTGCTGCAGAACTGGCCTGGAAAGCGGACGATTTGCAGAACGCGCCACTCAGCCTTCCCTGGCCTCAGAAAGGCGAGGGCGGTAACTTAGTAATTAATCATCAAGGATCCGGTAAACCCTGGGCGACGGTACAGATTCTCGCCGCGATCCCCGCCGGGGAGCCGCGCGCCTTCGGTTACAAGATCGCTCGCGACGTGGCGCCGATCCAGGAGAAAGTCCCTGGAAAAGTGAGTCGCGGAGATCTTTGGCGCGTAACCCTGACGGTGGATGCCGATCAGGACATGACCTGGGTGGTGGTCTCCGATCCAATCGTCGCAGGCGCCCGCATTCTCGGCGACGGCGACGGGCGAGATTCGCATATCGCGACCATGGACGAGGATCTGCGTTCGCGCCGCCTCTGGCCCACTTTCGTCGAGCGCACTTTTGGGTTCTTCCGGGCGTATTACGAGGTGGTGCCGAAAGGAAAATTCCGCATCGACTATACGGTGCGCATCAACAACGCCGGTGAGTTCAGCCTGCCTCCCTCGCGCGTCGAGGCCATGTACGCGCCGGACATGTTTGGCGAGATGCCCAATCACAGCGTAGTTGTCCAACCATGATCCGGCGCTGCTTCCGGGTTGCGTTGCTGTTGCTGGCCGCAGCCCAGTGTTTGCCTGCCGCTGCCGCCTTGCCCAGCTTTGAGGCGGTCAGAGCAGGCTACACGCCATCGGAGGCATGGTTGCTCGCGCGGGACGGGCAAGTGCTGCAGAGCATGCGCGTTACCAACCAGATTCGCCGACTCGCCTGGACGCGCCTGCCGGAAATTTCCGCTGCCCTGACGCGGGCAGTCATTCTGTCCGAGGACCGGCGCTTCCTTGAGCATGCAGGCGTCGATTGGAAGGCCGCTGGAAACGCTGCGTGGAACAATCTCCTTGGCAACAAGACCCGTGGCGCCAGCACCCTGACCATGCAGCTGGTTGGCATGCTCGACGAGGAGTTTAGGCGCCGCGGCCGCCGCAGCCTGTTTGAAAAAATATCCCAGACTGCTGCCGCGTTGCGTCTCGAAAAAAGCTGGAGCAAGGAGCAAATCGTCGAAGCTTACCTGAACCTTGTGAGCTTCAGGGGCGAACTCCAGGGCGTCACCGCGATGAGTCGGGCGCTGTTCGACAAGTGGCCGGACGGACTCGACGAGCGCGAAGCGGTGCTGGCCGCGGCGCTCCTCCGCTCGCCGAATGCGGCGCGATCGCTGGTGAGCAAACGCGCCTGCGCCCTGCTTAAAGAAATGGACCGCGCGGGTGAATGCGAAGGGCTGGACGCCCTCGCCGCGCTTGCTTTCACCAGAAGGCTGCGTCAAGGCGATGAAATACCGGGTTTGGCACCGCACGTGGCTCGCAAACTGCTAAGCCGTCCTGGCGAAAAAGTCAAGTCAACCTTGAACGCGGACCTGCAGGGTTTTGCCTTCCAATCGCTTCGCCGTCCTCTCGCCGCCCTCGCGAACCAGAACGTCGAGGATGGTGCTGTGGTGGTGCTCGACAACGTCACTGGAGAGGTGCTGGCTTGGGTAGGATCCAGCGGTGATCTTTCCAATGCCGCCGACGTGGACGGCGTAATTGCATTGCGTCAACCCGGCTCGACGCTGAAACCCTTTCTTTACGCGCTCGCTTTCGAGCGGCGCAGCCTTACGCCGGCCTCGCTGATCGAGGATGCGTCGCTCAACTTGAATACGGGTAATGGCCTTTACGCGCCGCAGAACTACGAGCCACGTTATCGCGGGTGGATTTCTGCGCGAACCGCGCTGGGGGGGTCCCTCAACGTTCCCGCGGTAAAGACCTTGGTGCGCGTTGGCGCCGACGCCTTCCAAGAACGCCTGCGCCAGGCTGGTTTCCAGAGCCTCACGGAAAGCGGCGACTGGTACGGCTACAGCCTTGCCCTCGGTTCGGCCGATGTCTCCCTTTTGATGCTGACCAATGCTTACCGCACGCTGGCCAACGGCGGTCGCTGGTCGCCATTGCGGGTAACCCCGGGCAAGCAGTTTGCGCCTGCGCCATGCCGACAAGAGGGT
>JAAOZY010000080.1 GCA_012274205.1 Betaproteobacteria bacterium | reverse complement strand
GCGCCGATCTCGCCTTACGGCAGTTCGAAGCTGATGTCGGAGATCATGCTGCATGACGCCGGCGCGGCGCATGGCCTGCGCTTCGTGATCCTGCGCTACTTCAATGTTGCCGGCGCCGATCCGAAGCTGCGCACCGGGCAATCGACGCCGGCCGCCACCCATCTGATCAAAGTCGCCTGCGAAGCGGTGCTCGGCAAGCGGGCAAAGATCGATGTGTTCGGCACCGACTATCCGACGCCGGACGGCACCTGCATCCGCGACTACATCCATGTCAGCGATCTCGCGCACGCGCATTCGGCGGCGCTCGCCTATTTGCGCCGCGGCGGCGCCAGCGAAACTTTTAACTGTGGCTACGGTCACGGCTCTTCGGTGTTCCAGGTGATCGAGGCGGTGCGGCGCGCGGCCGGCCGCGATTTTCCGGTCGAGATCGCCGGGCGGCGCGCTGGCGACCCGGCCGCGTTGGTGGCCGATGTCGGGCGCATCCGTTCCACGCTCGATTGGCGCCCGCAGTTCGAGGACCTCGACACCATCGTCGCGCATGCCCTCGCCTGGGAGCGACGGTTGCCCGGAAAGCGCGAAATCGCCTCGGCCTGACCGAGCGGTGAGTTTGGGCGTCGAATTGCGCGTTTAGCCCAGTTTTGGCTTGAAAATCCCGCTGCCAGCAGGCAAGGAGACGCCTGCTCCAGCCAGCATGTACCTGTGCCATAATCACAGCCCACAGAGGGCGGATGAACGACCACACTTTGCCATCGGACGACGAGCGTTACGGCACCGTTGCCCTGATCCGGCGCCTGCTCACCGAGCAGGGCATCATGCATTGGCGCAAGTACGCCTTCGCCTTCACGCTGATGGCGATCTCCGCCGGCTGCACGGCGTTTTCCGCCTACCTGATCGGGGACGTCGTCAACGAAGGCTACTCCGGCAAGAATCTGACCACCATCTTCATCCTCGGCGGCGTCACCGTCGCCCTGTTCGCCACCAAGGGTCTCGCGACTTACGGCCACAGCGTGTTGCTGTCGCAGATCGGCAACCGCATCGTCGCCGACAACCAGCGTGCCGTCTTCGCCAAGCTGCTCAACGAAGGCATCGGATTTTTCTCCGACCGCCACTCAACCGAATTCATCGCGCGCCTGAGCGCGGGCGCCGCGGCGGCGACGCAGGTCATCAACCTGCTGATCACCTCGGTCGGGCGCGATTTTCTGACGCTGATCGGGCTGGTTGCCGTGATGGTCGTGAAAGACCCGCTGATGTCGTTCTTCAGCTTCGTGGTCGCGCCGCCGGCGTTCTTCATCCTGCGCAAGCTGATCCGCCGCGTCTACGCCATCGGGCGCAGCCAGTTCCAAGGCGGCACCCGGATCCTGGAGACGCTGCAGGAGACGCTGCAGGGCATCCGCATCGTCAAGGCCTTCACGCTCGAAGATGTCATGCGCGAACGCTTCGACCGCAACGTCGCCGCGGTCGAGCACGAAGCCAACAAGATGGCGCGCGTCTCCAACCGCTCCTCACCGCTGATGGAAACGCTCGGCGGCATCGCCATCGCCATCGCCATCACCTATAGCGGCTACCGCGTGATCGAGACCGGGGCGACGCCCGGGCAGTTCTTTTCCTTCATCGCCGCATTCCTGCTGGCCTACGAACCGGCCAAGCGCCTGGCCCGCCTTAACATCGAGCTCAACAGCGGCCTGGTCGGCGTGCGCATCCTGTTCGAGGTGCTCGACTCGCCGCCGAGCGAGGCGGCCGATAGCGGCAAGCCGGCGCTGCAAATCCGGACGCCACGGCTGGAATTCGAGGGCGTCCATTTCGCCTACCGCAGCGACGAAGCGGTGCTGCGCGGCATTTCGTTTGTGGCGGAACCGGGCAAGTTGACCGCCCTGGTCGGCCCCTCCGGCAGCGGCAAGACGACGATCATCAATCTGATCCTGCGCTTCTACGACATCGAGCGCGGCCGAATCGTCATCGACGGGCAGGACATCCGCGAAGTCACGCGCCGCTCGTTGCGCCGGCACCTCGCATACGTCGGGCAGGACGTGTTCCTGTTCCGCGGCACGATCCGCGACAACATCGCGTTCGGCAAGCCGGACGCCAGCGAGGACGAGATCGTGGCGGCCGCCAAGGGCGCCTATGCGCACGATTTCATCCTGTCCTTCCCGCGCGGCTACGACACGCCGGTCGGCGAGCACGGCCTGCAGCTGTCCGGCGGCCAGCGCCAGCGCGTCGCCATCGCCCGCGCCCTGATCAAGAACGCGCCGATCATCCTGCTCGACGAAGCCACCGCCGCGCTCGATTCGGAATCCGAACTGCAGGTGCGCGAGGCCATGGAGCATCTGTGCCAGGGCCGCACCACGGTCGCGATCGCGCACCGGCTGCACACCGTGTCGCACGCCGACCGCATCTACGTGATCGAGGACGGCCAGGTCTCCGAATCCGGCCGGCACGACGAATTGCTGCGCCAAGAAGGCCGCTACGCCTCGTTCTACAATCTGCAGCTCAAGCAGCAGGAAACCCGCACGCCGGTCGTAGAGGCCGCGCAATAAACCGCGAGAACGGCGGCTTTTTCCGCCTTGTTCAAGGCGGGATAATGCGATACCGGATGGGCCCGCCGGCTAACATTTCCACCATTTCCTAGAAGGCAACTTCCCATGAG
>JAAOZY010000485.1 GCA_012274205.1 Betaproteobacteria bacterium | reverse complement strand
TCGTAGGGCAGCCCGATGTGCACCGCGCCCGGCCTGCCGCCGGTCATTTGATTGAACGCCGTGCGCAGCACGCGCGGGATGTCCGCCCCCGAATCGAGCACGGTATTCCACTTGGTCAGCGGCCGGAACAGGGCCTGCTGGTCAAGTTCGGTGAGCGCGTACCTGCCGCGCGCCGACACCGAGATGTCGGAGGTGAAGCACAGCAGCGGGATCGACGATTCGTTCGCCTCGACTACGCCGGGCAGTATGTAGGTTGCGCCACCGCCGCTCGGCCCCTCGCATACGCCGACGCGGCCCGAGACGCGCGCATAGCCGTCAGCCATGTAGGCGGCGGAGCGCTCGTCGCGCGTGAGCACGTGCTGCATGCCGTGATCGAGCCGGTACATCGCGTCGTAGAAAGGCAGCGAGGTGTCGCCGCACAGGCCGAATATGTGCTTGACGCCGTGCAGCTGCAGCATGCGCACGAACGCCTCGCCGCCGGTAATCTGGGACATTTCCTGTACCTCTATTTGATTTGCAGCGAGATCGTGTCGGCCTTGCACAGGCTCTGCGGGCAGGGGAAGTGGTAGTAGCGCTGGTTGAGATAGAAGCTCACGCTGTCGATTTCTTCGCTGCTCCAGGGGCCGCCCGTTTGCTCGCTCCAGCGCGCCACCTGCGCGCGCACCCCGGCGTAGGATTTGGCCTTGCGCGCACGGCGCTGATGCACGCTGCTCTCATGGCAGCCGGTGCAGCGCGTCTCGTACAGCGCTTTCCCCTGAGCCGCGTCGTCCGCCCGCGCCTGCGGCAGGCCGGCGAGCGCCAGCGCGAACAATGCTGCGAGCATGCCGCCGCGCAGCGTCAGCATGCTGCCGCAATCCCGACTGCCATTTGCGCCGGCCATGATCAGCTCAATCCGAGCACGGCGCGAATGCTGGTGAGCAGCACATCGCGATCGAAGGGCTTGGTGATGTAGCCGTCGGCACCGCCGGCCAGGCCGCGCATGACGTCGTCGCGCTGCGCATGACCGGTGAGCATGATCACCGGGATCGACTTCAGCTGCGGATACTGGCGCATGCGCGCGAGCACGTCGAAGCCGTTGGTGTCGGGCAGCCCGATGTCGAGCAATACCACGTCGGGCAGCGGCGGCAGGCGCAGCGCTTCCAGGATTTCGTCGCGGTTGGCCGCGGTCCGGGGCTTGAATTTTTCCATGCTCAGCAGGAACTTGAGCGAGCGCTGCAGTTCCGGATCGTCCTCCACCACCAGCACCGAATAGCCGGTCGCGCTCGCCGGCTCGATCCTGCGCGCCGATTTGCGCGCAATGCTCACGTAATAGCCGTCGAGCTTCAGTGCCGCCGTGCCGCTGTCGGCCTCGCCGTTCGCGCGCTCCGCCGCTTCCGCGCTCGGCTCGGGCGGCGCCTGGTTGGCGAAAAACCAGCCGAAATCGATCTTGAGTTCCGGCTCCGGCGCGCCCGGCACGATGTAGCCCTGCTGCGCCAGCGCCTTGGCGGTATGGCGGATGATTTGCGGCGTCAGCACCCCGGTATGCCGCGCCAGATCCGCCAAGCTCGACTTGCCGTCGAGCAGCACCATCAATTCCAGCGCGGCCTTCGACAGCTCGGTCGATCCGCGCTTGAGTTCCTCTTCACCCTTCTCGCTTACCGCGTAGACGTCCGAGTCCCGGATTTCGATGGGTTCCTGCGTGCTCATATTCGTGCCTCTCTGCGGGAGTGAACCGGCCCTGTCCGCGGCCCGTGCGAAAACTCCACATATTGCATCATTTACCGCAGTGCTTGCCAAGCTCTTTTGATCTGCGTCAAACGGACCCAAGTCCCCCATGCGAAACTTGGGCGCAACTGGCACTGCTCGCGGAAGCGCCCGGATGGCTGCGGGGACCCCATGAACATCGGCAAGACTTTCGTTTTCCGGCTCGCGCTGGCGGCGGTCCTGCTGTGCGCGGCCGGCCTGTTGCTGTGGCAGGCGCAGCTGCGCCGCGCAATTCCCGACGGCCTGATTCAGGCCAATGGCAGGATCGAAGGCGATGCGGTCATTATCGCCAGCAAGACCGCCGGGCGCATCGCCGAGCTGGCCGTGCGCGAGGGCGACAGCGTACAGCCGAAGCAGCTGCTGGCGCGCATCGACGACGGCATCGCGCGCGCGCGCCTGGCGCAGGCGCAGGCGGAAGTGGAGGCGGCGAGCGCCCGCGCGCAAGCGGCGCGCGCCGCACTGGCACTGCTGCGGCGCGAAGTCCCCCACGCGGTCGCCTCGAACGAAGCTGCCGTCACGGCGAGCGGCACGGACCTCGCGCGCGCGGAAGCGGCGCGCGCGCAGGATGCACGCGATCTCGAGCGTGCGAGGAAACTCGCGGCGGACCGGTTCGTGGGCCCGCAATTCGTCGAGCGCGCCGAACTTGCCCTGAAAACACAGCAGGAGCAGCGCGAGGCGGCGCAGGCCGGGCTGGAGCGCGCGCGCGTTGCCTTGAACGACGCGCGCCTGGGCCCGCAGCGCATTCGCGTCAGCGAGGCCGAGCTCGCCGTCGCCCAAGGCGCCCTGGCGGCGGCCGAAGGCAAACAGGCCGAGGCGCAGAGCGCCCTCGATGACCTCAGCCTGGAGAGTCCGGCGGCTGGCGTGATCACCAGCCGTTACGCCAATGGCGGCGAAGTAATCAGCGCCGGTGCGCCGATTTTCGAGCTGGTCGACCTCGATCGCCTTTACCTGAAGCTGTTCGTCCCCGAACGCGAGATCGGCAAGGTGCGCCGCGGGCTTGCCGCGCGCATCTACAGCGATGCATTTCCGGATCAGCCGTTTGACGCAACGGTGCGCTACATCGGTTCGCGCGCGGAGTTTACGCCCAAGGAGGTGCAGACCCCGGACGAGCGCGTCAAGCTGATGTATGAGGTCCGGCTCTATCTGGACCGCAACCCGGGACACCGGCTTACCCCCGGCCTGCCCGCAGACGCAATGATCCGCTGGAAGGAGGACGCGGCGTGGGCCAGGCCGCGCTGGTAGCTGCGAATGAGGCACCGCTGCTGCGCGTGGATGGGTTCGTCAAGCGCTACGGCAGGCGCAGCGCGGTCGCGGGCATCACCCTCGAAGTAAAGCGCGGGGAGATCTACGGCCTCATAGGGCCGGATGGGGCGGGAAAATCGAGCCTGATGAAGGCCGTCGCGGGTGTGCTTTCGTTTGATGCCGGCTCGGTCGAAGTGTTCGGCACGCGCCTGGATTCGGAAGCCGCCGCCGAGACGGTCAAAGACCGCCTCGGCTTCATGCCGCAGGGGCTGGGGCTGAACCTGTACCCGGAACTCTCGATCGAGGAAAACATTGATTTCTTCGCCAGGCTGCGGCTGGTGCCCGCCGCCGCGCTGGCCGCGCGCAAGGAACGCCTGCTTGCGATCACCCGGCTCGCGCAGTTCCGCGGCCGCCCGATGAAGCATCTGTCCGGTGGCATGAAGCAAAAGCTCGCCCTGGTCTGCACGCTGATTCACGAGCCCGAACTGATCGTCCTCGACGAACCCACCACCGGCGTCGATCCGGTATCGCGGCGCGACTTCTGGCTGATCCTGTCGGAGATCCTGCACGAACACGGCGCCACCGCGCTGGTCTCCACCGCCTATATGGACGAAGCCAGCCGCTTTCACCGGCTCGCCCTGATGCTCGACGGCCGCGTCCTCGCCGAGGGCCGGCCGCAGGACCTGCGCCGGCGCGTGCCGGGCGTCGCGCTGCAGCTGCGCGCCGAGCGCCAGCCAGAGGCGCTTGCGCGCCTGCGCGCCGCGTTTGCGCAGGTGCAGGCGCTGGGCGCATGGATACACGTGTTCGCGCAGGGCCGCAATGCCGCTGCCGCCGAGCGCGAGATGCGGGCCGCGTTGGCCGACATCGCGCCAGTCGAACTTTTCAGCGCCGAGCCCGAGCTCGAGGACGTGTTCATCGCCTTGCTGCGCCAGCAGGAGGCGGAGCCGGGCGGCGCACCCGCTGCGGTGCAGCGCCCCTCCCCGATTTCCACACCCGCGCTCGCCGGCGCCGCAATCGAGGCACGCGGCCTGACGCGCGACTTCGGCAATTTTCGCGCGGTCGACCGCGTCAGCTTCAGCGTGCGCCCGGGCGAGATTTTCGGGCTGCTCGGCGCCAACGGCGCCGGCAAGACCACCTGCATCAAGATGCTCACCGGCATCCTGCCGCCGAGCGGCGGCGAGGGCAACGTCGGCGGCGTCGATATGCGCCGCGCCGGCCGTGCGATCAAGCAGCGCATCGGCTACGTGTCGCAGGCCTTTTCCCTCTATACCGACCTGACCGTGGTCGAAAACGTGCGCCTGTTTGCCGGAATCTACGGCCTGGGCCGGCGCGAAACCGGGGAACGGCTCGCCTGGACCATAGACAACGGCGGCCTGGGCGGCTTTGAGGACCAGACCGCCGGCAGTCTGCCCATGGGCCTGCGCCAGCGCCTCGCCCTGGGCTGCGCCCTGGTCCACCGCCCGCAGGTATTGTTTCTGGACGAGCCCACCTCGGGCGTCGATCCGGTGGGTCGGCGGCAGTTCTGGGAAATCCTGTTTCAGCTGTCGCGCGCCGAAGGCGTCGCCATTCTGATCACCACCCACTACATGACCGAGGCCGAACACTGCGACCGGCTGGCGCTGATGTATGCCGGGGGTATCGTCGCCGACGCGGCGCCGGCGGAACTGAAACGGCGCGTGGCCGAAGAGGCCGGGAGCCTGCTGGAAATCGGCGCGAGTCCGGTGCTGCCGGCGCTGGCGCTGCTGCGCGGCGCCGGCTTTGTCGACGCCGCCCTGTTCGGCGAGAACATACACCTGCTCGCGCCCGATCCGGACGCCACCGCCGCGCGCCTGCGCGAGCTGCTGACCCGGGCAGGCATGGCGGTCGCGCACATAGGCCGCAGGCCGTTGTCGATGGAGGACGTGTTCGTGCACTACGTGACGCTGCTCGAGCGCGGCGGGGCGATGCGATGAATTTTGCGCGCGTATTCGCCGTGGCGCAGCGCGAATGGCGTGAGATCCTGCGCGACCGCATCTATTTTCTGCTCGCCTTCATGCTGCCGGTAATGCTGATGCTGGTGTTCGGCTACGGCATGAGCCAGGACATCGAAAACATCGCCTTCGCCGTGGTCGACGAAGACCATACGCCGATGAGCCGCGACTACGCGCACCATTTCATCGAATCGCGCTACTTCAGCTTCAAAGGCTACCTGCCCGACGCCGATGCGGCCGACCGCTTGCTGGCGCAGCGCAAGCTGCGCCTCGTCATCGTGATCGGGCCGCGTTTTGCCGAGCAGTTGCGCGCCGGCCGCGCGGCGCAGGTGCAGACGCTGATCGACGGCACGTTCACGACGTCGACCCGCACCATCCAGGCCTATGTCGAAGCCATCAACCAGGCTGCGAACGCCAGCATGCGCACCGGCTACCTCGCGCGGCAGCTGGGCCTGTCCCCCGCGCGCGTCGCCGAGCTGCTGCAGCCGGTGGTGCTCGACGTGCGCTACCTCTACAACCAGGAGGTGCGCAGCATCTGGTCGGTAGCGCCGGGTTTGCTCATGCTGATCCTGATGCTGGTGCCGCCGCTGCTGATGGCGCTTTCGGTGGTGCGCGAGAAGGAAACCGGCGCCATTTACAACGTGTACTCGTCCACGATCACGCGCGCCGAGTTCCTGACCGGGAAGCTGCTGCCGAGCGTGAGCATTTCGTGCATCAATGCGGCCATCCTGTGGCTGCTCGCGACCCTGTACTTCGGCACCCCATTCAAGGGCAGCCTGGCTTTTTTCGGCGTCGCGACCCTGCTCTACATACTGTGCACCACCGCCCTCGGTCTGCTGATTTCGCTGCTGGTGCGCACGCAGCAGGCGGCGATGATCATTTC
>JAAOZY010000484.1 GCA_012274205.1 Betaproteobacteria bacterium | reverse complement strand
GCGAGCACCGGGTTCGAGGCGAAGCCGATGCGCCAGCCGGTCATGGCCCAGGTCTTGGAGGCGCCGTCGGAAATTATCGTGCGCTCATACATTCCGGGCAGCGCGGCGATCGAGACGAACTCGCCCTGATAGAGCAGGCGCGAATAGATTTCGTCGGCGAATACCCAGATATCCGGATGCCGGCGCAGCACCGCGGCGATGTCCTCGAGGTCTTTGCGCGCGAGGATGCCGCCGGTCGGATTGTGCGGCGAGTTGAGGATCAGCAGCCTGGTCCTGGGCGTGATCTTCGCCTCGAGTTCGGCCGGGTCGAAGGCGAAGTCGCGCGCCTCGCGCAGGTACAGCGGCACCGGCACCGCGCCGCAGGCGAGGATCTGCGATTCGTAGATGGGAAAGCCGGGATTGGGATAGATCACCTCGTCGCCTACGCCATAATCGGTCGTGCACAGGATAGTGTAGGCGATGAACGGCTTCGCGCCGGCGCCGATCACCACGTGTTCGGGATCGATGGCAAGGCCGCGCAGCCGGCCCATGTCCCCGGCGGCGGCCGCGCGCAGCTCGGCGATGCCGGCCGAGGGCGTGTATCCGTGCCGCCCCTCGCGGATTGCCCTCACTGCGGCATCCTGGATGTTGGCCGGCGTGTGGAAATCGGGCTGGCCGATGCAGAAGGAAATGATGTCCTTGCCCTGGCGCACGAGCTCGTTCACCTCGGCTAGGACCACGAAGGCGTTCTCCGTGCCTAATTCGGCGCTGCGGCGGCTGGGTGCTGGCATGCTGGCATCTTTCATCGGGGCGGGCGAAAGTGCGATTTTATCGCATGTGAAGCGCCGGCTGTCCGCGACTGCTATCATCGGCAAAAAACATAGCGGAGACGCCCATGCTGGTCAGCTGCGTTGCCTATGAGAACGGCAAAAAAATCGGCGACATCGAGAAGAAAGACATAAGCGATTACGTGCGCCGGCCAGAATGCCTGGTCTGGGTCGCACTGTTCGAACCCGACCCGGACGAGCTGTCCGAAATGCAGCAGGAGTTCGACCTGCACGCGCTCGCCGTCGAAGATGCGCATCACGGCCATCAGCGCCCCAAGATCGAGGAATACGGCGACTCGCTGTTCGCCGTGCTGCATTCGGTGGAGATCGAGGAAGGCGAACTCGTCATCGGCGAAGTGAACGTCTTTGTCGGCCCCAACTATGTGCTTACGGTGCGCAGCCGCACCCGGCACGGATTCGCCGCGGTGCGCGCCCGCTGCGAGCGCGAACCCCACCTGCTGCGCCAGGGCTCGGGCTTCGTCTTTTACGCGCTGATGGACGCAGTCGTCGACCGCTACTTTCCGGTGCTCGACGCGGTCGAGGAGGAACTGGAGGCGGTGGAACAGCGGATTTTCTCCGGCCAGTCGACGCGCGCCAGCATCGAGTCGCTGTACGAATTGAAGCAAAAACTGATGACGCTCAAGCATGCAGCCGGGCCGCTGCTGGATGCCTCCGGCAAGCTGCATGGCGGCCGGGTACCGCAGGTGTGCGCCGGCACCCAGGAGTACTTTCGCGACGTATCGGACCATCTGGTGCGCATCAACCAGTCGATCGACAGCCTGCGCGACATGGTGACTACCGCGATTTCGGTCAACCTGTCCCTGATCACCCTGCAGGAAAACGAGACCACCCGCCGCATCGCAGCCTATGCCGCGCTGGTGGCGGTGCCGACCATGATAGCCGGCGTCTACGGCATGAACTTCAAGAACATGCCCGAGCTATCCTGGGAATTCGGCTACCCACTCGCGGTTTCCACCATGGCGATCCTGGACACGGTACTGTTCTATCGCTTGCGCAAGGCGGGCTGGCTATAAATCGCAGGGCCGCGCCGCGGACCGGCTGCGAGCATCGGCGTCGATCGGCAACAGAAAACCCGCCGGCGCACAGCCCACATCCGGGCGGCGATCGGGCCAGCCCCGGCGCAAAAATATCATTGCAATATCCATGCATATCGTTGCATAATTGTGCAACGAAAGACATAACCGTCTTTTTTTCATGCAGTTACACGAACTGAACCGATGAGCCGAACGAGCAAGTTCGATTATCAGGCCGCCATCGAGAGCAATCTCACCCCGTGGCCGGACGGCCTCACGCTGGACGAATTGCTGGCGCATTCGGCGCTCGATGTCGACCGCTCCACTTTGTTCCGCCACCTCTCGCGCCTGATCGAACGCGGGCGCGCAGAACGCATCGGCAAGGCGCGCGCAACGCGCTATCGCTTGCTCGGCGCCGCGCCGATCAAGCCCGAACCGGTCCTCCCGGACGCGGCGCCGACAGCGCCCCCGACAGTGCCCGAGCCCCGGGAAGACCATCCGCGCAACGCCGCCCCTACGGCTGCCAGCCCCCCGGGGCCATCGGGCACCGAACCGGACAGCATTCCTGCAGCGCCACGCGCGGATTCTTTCTCGGCTCCGGATGATCCGCTACCTCTCGCCCGGCCCGACAGCACTTCCGCAAGGCCTCGAGCACCCTTCGCATTCACCGCCAGCGCTTCCCCGTCCCCTGCGCGTTCGGACAGCGCCGCGCTCGAAGACTCCAGGCATGGCCCATTGGTCATAAAAGCGGTGCGCCGCATCGTGCGCGAACGCAAGCGTTTCGATCCGGTGAACCTTGACATCTACCTCTCGCTGCTGGTGCCGCGCGAGGAACTGGATGAATTTGCCGCTGTGGTAAGGAAGGAGCTGGCCGGCTTGCATGAGGACAATCTGCACCGGTTCGGCATTTCACCGGCGGAGTTCAGCGGCTACACCCCGCTGGAAGAATTTTCGGAAGCATCCCCAAGCTAAGCTTCCTTGCCGGCGTCTGCCGGCCACCCGGAGCGCCCCCTTAAGCGGTTTTCGCCAGCACCGCCTGCAGCAGCACGTCGCAGCCCGCGGCGAGGTCTTCAGGCTTGGCGTTCTCGATTTCGTTGTGGCTGATGCCGCCTTCGCAGGGCACGAATATCATCGCGCTCGGCGCCACGCCGGCGATATGCACGGCGTCGTGGCCGGCGCCGCTGACAATGTCCATATGCGCGTGGCCCAGCCGGCCGGCACCGTCGCGCACCGCGGCGACGCAATCGCGGTCGAAGCGGCAGGGCGGAAAGAATACGGTCTGGCGGATTTCAATCTGCAGGCGCTGCTCCGCGGCAATCTTTGCCGCAGCGGCGCGCAGGCCCTGCTCCATGCGGTCCAGGCCACCGACATCGGTGTCGCGGAAATCGACCGAAAACACCGTTTCGCCGGGCACCACGTTGCGCGAATTAGGCCGATTGACGAGCATGCCCACGGTGCCGCGCGCATGCTCGGTCACCTTTGCCAGCCGGTTGACCTCCTGGATCAGGAAGCTCGCGCCCAGCAGCGCGTCGCGCCGCAACTGCATCGGCGTCGGGCCCGCGTGCGCGTCCATGCCGGTGACCGTTACGTCGAACCAGCGCTGGCCGAGCGCCCCGGTCACGACGCCTATGGTATTGCCGGTGTTCTCCAGCAGCGGCCCCTGCTCGATATGCGCCTCAAAATACGCCGCCAGCGCGCGCCCGCCCACCGGCGCCGCTCCGGCATAGCCGATCGCGCGCAGCGCATCGCCGAAGCTCACGCCCTCGAGGTCGCGCGCCCCCAGGATTTCCTGCGTCGTATGCACGCCGGCAAATGCGCCCGAGGCGCCCATCACCGGCAGGAAGCGCGAGCCTTCCTCATTGGTCCACATCGCCACTTCGAATGGCAGCCTGGTCTCGATCGAGTGGTCGTTCAGGCTGCGCGCCACTTCGAGCGCGGCCATCACGCCGTAGCAGCCGTCGAAGCGCCCGCCGGAGGGCTGGGTATCGAGATGGCTGCCCGAGACCACCGGCGCGGCGCCGGCCTCGCGCCCGCGGCGGCGCGCAAAGATATTGCCGACTCCGTCCACGCTCACCGCCAGCCCCGCCTCCTTGCACCAGGCAACGAACAGATCGCGCGCCTCGCGATCCAGCTCGGTCAGCGTCAGGCGCTTCACCCCGCCCTTGGGCGTGGCGCCGATTTTCGCCATATGCATCAGCGAGTCCCACAGGCGCCCGGCGTTGATGCGCATGTCTGCCGTCCTGGATGTCGTGTTCATGCTTGCGCGCTGCGGCTCAAGTCAGCTCGCGCACCACTGCGCTCACCACGCCGAACATTTCGTCGAGATGTTTCTTCTCCACGATCAGCGGCGGGCAGAACGCGATGTTGTCCCCGATCGGGCGCACGAACACGCCGCGGTCCCAGCATTTTTCGAACACCTCCTTCGCGCGCGCGCCTGGCGCGCCCTCGCGCGGCGCGAATTCGATCGCGCCGATCAGGCCGAGGTTGCGGCAATCGATGACGTGCGGCAGGCCCTTGAACGCATGCACGCCCTGCTCGAACTCCGCCGCCAGGGTCTGCGCGCGCGTGAGCAGATCCTCCTCCGCATAGGTGTCCAGCGTACCCAGCGCTGCGGC
>JAAOZY010000483.1 GCA_012274205.1 Betaproteobacteria bacterium | reverse complement strand
TGCAGCAGGCGCGCGCCGGCGCAGCGGCGCCGCGGCGTCGGCGCGCTGCTCGAGCACCGCCTGGATCAGATAGCGCGGCCGATGGCGCACCTGCTGCGATATGCGGCCCACGTACTCGCCCAGCAGGCCGATGCCGAACAGGGCGATGCCGAGCAGGAAAAAGACGATGCCGAACAGCGTGAACAGGCCTTCGGCTTCCGGGCCGACTAGCAGCCGCCGCACGGCGAGGTAGCCAACGAAGACGATGGACAGCAGCGAAATCAGCATGCCGGCAAGCGAAAACAGCTGCAGCGGTATCAGCGAGAAAGCGGTCACCAGGTCGAAGTTGAGCCGGATCAGCTGGTACAGCGAATACTTCGATTGTCCTGCGGCGCGTTCCTCGTGTTCGACTTCGATTTCCACCGGGCGCTGCGCGAAAGTGTAGGCCAGTGCCGGGATATAGGTGCTGGTTTCGTGGCAGCCGTTGATGGCCTCGACGATGCCGCGGCTGTAGGCGCGCAGCATGCAGCCCTGGTCGGTCATGCGTATGTGCGTGATGCGCTCGCGCACCAGGTTCATCGCCTTCGAGGCGTAGCGGCGAAAGGCGCTGTCCTGGCGCATGCGGCGTATGCTGCCGACGTAATCGTAGCCCTCGTCCATCTTCGCGATCAGATTGCCGATTTCCTCGGGCGGATTCTGCAGGTCGGCGTCCAGGGTGACGATGCGCCGGCCGCGCACGCGCTCGAAGCCGGCCATGATGGCCATGTGCTGGCCGAAGTTGCCGTTGAACAGGATCACCCGGGTGACGTCCGGGCGCCGCTGGAATTGCTCGCGCAGGAGGGCGGCGGAACGGTCGCTGCTGCCGTCGTTGATGAACACTATCTCGTAGGCGATGACCAGCGCGTCCAGCGCCGGGTACAGGCGCGCGAACAGGGCCGCCAGGCCCTGCTCTTCGTTATAGACCGGAATGACCACCGAGAGCTCGATGTTCGTTTCTCCGACGTTCATTTCCGATTGTCCCGGATGATTTCGGCGACGGCTGCGCAGACGCGATCGACGTCGGTATCGGCCATCGCCGGGAACAGCGGCAGCGTCACCGTGGCGGCGCCGATGCGCTCCGCCTGCGGGAAGTCGCCAGGATTGTAGCCGAGCTTGCGGTAGAGCTTGAACAGGTGCATCGCCGGGTAATGCACCCCGACGCCGATGCCGCGCTGGTGCATCGCCTGAATGAAGCCGCCGCGGTCTATGCGCAGGCGCGCGAGCGGCAGCAATACCTGGAACATGTGCCAGTTGCAGTTCGCGTAATCCGCCTGCGGCAGCTCGCAGCCCGAGTCCGCGCCGAAGCGCTCGAAATAGCGGCGCGCGAGCAGGCGGCGCCGCGCGGTAAATGCTTCCAGGTGCTTGATCTGCCCCAGCCCTATGCGCGCCGCAACATCGGTCAGATTGTGCTTGCCGCCGGCGACCTCGACTTCCTGATTGCCGTCGGGCAGGCGCACCACGCCCTGCAGGCGCAGCCGGTTGCACAAATCGGTTTCGGCCTCATTGCTGAGCACGAGGCAGCCGCCTTCCGCGGTGGTGATGTTCTTGTTGGCGTGAAAGCTGATCGCCACGAGGTCGCCGAAGCTGCCGATGCGCCGGCCGCCCCAGCTCGCGCCCATGCTCTGCGCCGCGTCCTCGATCACGCGCAGGCCGTGCCGGCCGGCGATGTCATACAGGCGGTCGCGGTCCACCGGCAATCCGGCCATGTCCACCGGCAGCAGCGCGCGCGTGCGCCTGGTGATCGCCGCCTGCATGCGCCCGAGGTCGATATTGCGCGTGAGCGGATCGACGTCGACGAATACCGGCTTCGCCCCGGCGCGCACGATCACGTTGGCCGTCGCCACCCAGGACAGCGGCGTGGTAATGACTTCGTCGCCGGGCTGCACGCCGGCCACGGCGAGCGCGATCTCCAGCGCTCCCGTCGCCGAGCTCATCGCGCTTACCGGCCGGCCGCCGAAATGCTGCGACAGCTCCTGTTCCAGCTGCTTGACGCAGGGCCCACTGGTGATCCAGCCGGAGCGCAGCACCTCGGCCACGCCGGCGATGGTCTCTTCGTCTATCGACGGGCGGGTGAAGGGCAGGTAGTCCATCAGGAGCGTGCGACTATATAGACGCCGACGATGATGATGCCGATGCCGGCCAGGCGCGTCATGCTGACCGCCTCGCCGAACAGGTACCAGGCCGCGATCGCGTTGAGCGCATAGCCGACGGAGAGCATCGGGTAGGCGATCGAGACTTCGACCCTTGACAGGCCCATGATCCAGACCACCAGGCTCACCACATAGCAGGCCATGCCGCCCATGATGTGCGGCTCGAGCGCGAGCTTCATGCCCACCGGCACGATGTTGCCGGTGCTGAAATCGAAATGCCCGACCGCATTGGTGCCGGCTTTGAGCAGCAGCTGCGCCGTCGCGTTGAGGAACACGCCCAGCATCAGCAGCGAGAAGCTGACGGCGTTCATGGATTCGCCGCCAGGCGCCGCGCGACGATGACGCGGCGCGTGTCGCGCGCGACCAGGCGCATCGGCAGGCCCCGGGCGCGCAGGCTGTCGTAGGTATTGGGGGACATCAGCGCGAGCGCATCGCTGTCGGCGTCCCAGGTCTTTTCGAACTGCGCGACAGCAGGAATGAACCGCCCCGGCTCCTGCGCAATGCCGAAGCCGAGCTCGTCCTTGTACGACACCATGGTGGTGGTGCGCCGCAGATAGAACTGCAGCGACTGGTCGTAGGTATCGACGCTGTAAAAGGGCATGCCGGGCTTCAGTTCGGGCTTGATTTTCTGGACGATATAATACGCGGAATTGGCCTGAGACAGGCTTTCGTGGCCGCTCAGCGCGAGCTGCGCGAACACCAGTCCGGCGCCGGCAAGCAGCGCGATCGCCGCGTTTACCCTGCCGCGCCAGGCGAGCCAGGCGCAGCCCGCCGCGCCGGCGCTCAGCAGCAGGCCCGCAGGGATGAGCCAGTCGGCGTAATTACGGAACATCTCCACCGGCACTTCGCGGCTGGCATAGCGCTCTATGCCCGGCAGCAGCGCCAGCAGCACGATGCCCGCGAGCGCCGCCGGCAGCGTCTGCCAGGCGAGCGCGCGTGCGCCGATGCGGGTCAGGCGATCGCCGATCAGCAGCGCGAGCGCCGGAAATATCGGCAGGATGTAGGACACCAGCTTCGAGTCGGACACGGAAAAGAACGCGAACACTACCGCGGACCACAGCAGCAGGAAGCGCTGCGGC